>CADAPW010000032.1 GCA_902789915.1 uncultured Bacteroidia bacterium
GGAACACATCATGGGTACCAATGTCAAAGCGCCGATAGTGGAGACGATCATGATGATGGACACAATCCAACCCAATTGTTTGAACATCACGCCAGTGGTACCCTTAATCATAGTCAAAGGGAGGAACACGGCCAACATGGTCAAGGTGGAGGCAATAACAGAGAGTTGCACCTCTTGGGTGGCATGAACGGCGGCTTCCTTGGGTTTCGAACCGCGTTCGATATGTGTCGTGATGTTCTCCAATACCACGATGGCGTCGTCCACAACCATACCGATGGCAATGGATAGTGCCGACATGGAGATGATATTCAGTGTGTTGCCTGTGGCAAACAGGTAAATCAACGATGCAAGCAACGAAATTGGGATAGCAAGGACGATGATAAAGGTGGCGCGCCAACGACCCAAGAAGACGAACACAACCAGCATCACCAAAATGAAGGTGATGAGGATGGTGTTGCGCAAGTTGTTGATGGTGTTTTGGATGGAGGTGGAGCCGTCGACGATGATGCTCAACTTGACGTCGGAGGGTAGCGTAGGCTCAATCTGTTTCAGTTGTTTCTTGATGCCCTTGATGACGTTGACGGCGTTGGCGTCGGTCTGTTTCTGGATGACGATGGTGGCACCCTGGCGACCATTGCTGTATGATTCTTGGATGCGTTCCTCCGAGCCGTCGATGACAGTGGCCACATCGCGCAAGTAGATGGGCGCGGTGCCTCGTGAACCTACAATGACACTTTCCATCTCCTTGGCGGAGGTGAATTCCTTCTGGATGCGTAGGCTGTAGCTGTTGGACCCGATGTCGATATAACCAGCAGGCACGTTACGGTTTTCAGTGGCGAGAGTGTTGGAAATGCTTTCAAGGGTCAGATTATAGGCTTCCAGTTTGTTGGGGTCGACATAGATTTGGATCTCACGTTTGGGCGCACCGTTGGCCGACACCGTACCCACGCCACTCACACGGGCCAAAGGCGTGGTGATGCGGTCGTCGATGATTTTCTCCAAAGCGGGTAAGCTTTCTTCGGCCGTCACGCTGAGTAGCATGATGGGCATGTCTTCCGCATTGAACTTGAAAATCACGGGGTTGGTGGCTCCGTCGGGCAGGTAGTTTCGTACCACATCCAACTTGTCGCGCACATTATTGGTGGCTTCCTCGATGTCGATGCCGCTCTCAAACTCCATGGAGATGACAGAGGTATTCTCACGCGAAGTGGAGGAGAGGTGCTTCAGGTCGGGCACGGCGTTGAGGGTGTTCTCCAAAGTCTTGGAAATATTGGTCTCGATATCTTCTGCGCTGGCGCCCGGGTAGTTGGTCAACACCATGATGAAGTTCGTCTCCATGTCGGGAAGCTGGTTGATGGAGAGGTTCATCAGGGAGAAGATGCCGAAGATGGCGATGGCGACGAATATCAATGCTGTCGTCACCGCATTATTTACTGCTGTTCGTTGTAAGCTCATCTTTTGTTTGTTTAATTGTTTGATGTTGAATTGTTTAATTGTTTGGCGACGCCGCGTTAATACAACGGTTCAACAATTAAACAATCAACAAATCGAAGATTCAACGAAGTTAATTCAACATTCATTTTACGGTAACGGCAACTCCGTCCTTCAAACGAATTTGTCCTTCGGTGACGATCTTGTCGCCTTCGTTGATGCCACTGATGATTTCATATCTGTTGCCGAGGCGCTTGCCGATTTCCACGAGCTGGTATTTCACCGTGTTGTCGGGTTGCAGCACATAGATGAAATGCTCGCCCGAGCCTTGTTGCTTGACCACGGCGCCGTCGGGGACGACCACATGGTGGTTGGTGCCGAAGTTGGCCGTCACGCGGGCAAACATGCCTGGACGCAGCTTTTGGTTGGCATTTTGGCAAATGACTTCGACGGGGAAGGTGTGGGTCGAAGCACTGACGGTGGGGTAGATGATGTTCACCTTGCCTTGGAAGGTCTCGCCAGGATACGACTCAACGGTGATTTCAAAGTCCATGTCCTTGCTGATGTTGGTGAACAGGGTCTCCGACACGTTGATGAGCATCTTGACGGGTTGGATTTGCTGCACCACAAAGATGGGCTGGGTCATGCTGTACATGTCGCCTTTGTCGTAGTTGCGGGCAGTCACCACACCGTTGATGGGGCTGCGGAGATAGGTGTTCTCGGCCAGGTTTTGGTAAGTCTTCTTAGTGACGTTCAAGGCGAGTTTGGCCATGTCGTAGTCCGACTGTGCAACAGCACCGATGTTGTAAAGCTCGGTGAGACGCGCCAACTCGGTCGAGTCGTTGACATATTGCATACGCGTCTTGGCCAGGTTCACATCGTCCATGGTGGCGAGGAGCTGCCCTTTGCGCACCTGTTGTCCCACTTCGGCCTTGATGCTCACGATACGGCCCGCCGTTTGCGAAACGATGTTGTTGGTGGCAAAAGGCTCAATGTTTGAAGTGAACGTGTTGGTGATTTCGACATCTTCGGCCTGTGCCGTGATGACGCTGACCACGGGAGCAGCCTGGGGGGCGTTTTGTTCCGTTGTGGCAGTTGACTTGTCTTTTTGTCCGCAAGCCGTCATCATGGCGACAACGGCGAAAGCGATGATACTGAGTTTGGGGTATTTCATTGGTTTGTAGTTTGTTTTCTATGATTAGGTCGGCCCTTCGACAGGCTCAGGGACCTTTGTGGCCGTTGAGCCTGTCGAAACGCCGCTTGTTTATTCTTCTTTTCCAATCAATTCATCCAGCGAGGCTTTGGTGACCATAAAGTCGTAAACAGCCTGTGCCTGCGTGAGCTGTGCCTGCATCAGCGAGACTTGCGCGTCGTTCAGCTCGACCTGCGTGGCCTTGCCGACCTCGAACATCTTCTCCGAGATGTCATAGCTCTTCTGTGCGATGCCCACCGTGGCGTTGGCGGCTTCGTAGTTCTTGACGCAGAGGGCCATCTGGTCGTTGAAGTTGCGGATGGCGATACGCAGGTTGCGTTCGGTGTCCTCGCGTTGCAGGGCGAGCATGTTGCGCGTCACCTTGGTCTGCTTGATGGCGTAGTGCTTTTGGAGGCCGTCGAAGACGGGGGATGCTTGCCGCCAGCGTCGGGATGTATTGTCTCTTCTGCATTCGGATGGTCGACTCAAGCATGCGGTCTTGGATGTCGAGTTGCAAGAGCGAGCTGTTGCCGCTGAGGTCTTCTTCCGAGGCGTATGGCGTGAGCATCTGTTCTGTGTAGTCATTCAGGTTGCCGACCACTTCCACCTCGGTGCCGAGGTCGATGCCCATGACAGCTTTCAGCTGCCAGGTGGCCAAGAGGACGGCGTTTTCGGCGCTCGACACGCTGGGTTCGGCGTTCAGCATCGTCACTTGGGCACGCAGGCGTTCCACCTCCGAGGCCTTGCCTACGTTAAAGCGTTGGTCGGCCTTCTCGAAGTTTTTCTGCGCGTTTTCGTAGACCTGGTTCATGACGTTGTACGCCTCCTGTGCCAGCAGCACGGCGTAGAAGGCCTGTTTCACCTGCTTCACCATGGCGATTTTCGAGGAGCGGGCTTGCTCCACGGCCATCTCCACGTCCATGCCCGACAGCTTGAGGCTCTCCCACAGCGAGGCGTTCACCAACGGCATGCTCGCCGAGGCCGAGGTGCTGATGTTGTTGTCGCGACCCACTTTGATTTCCATCGGCTGACCGCCCATGTCCATCACCATCACCTGCTTCTGCAAGGTGCGCTGGTATGATCCGCTGATGTTGATGTTGGGATAGAGCGTGGCATAGCTGCCTTTCTTCGCGTAGCCGGTCTTTTCGACGGTCATGTCGGCAATCTTGATGGTGTTGTTTTCCGAGAGGGCGATTTCCAGCGCCTGGTCAAGCGTGAGTTGCAAGGGCTGTGTATCCTGGGCTTTCGATGTTAATGGAGCAAATAAAAATGTTGTGATTGCTAAAATACTGATTGTCAGTTTTTTCATAAGAATCTAAATCGTGCTGTACTATGCTTTTATAAATAAGGTGCAAAGATAGCAATATTTGTTGCTAATAAAGATGGTTTTCAATGAAATATTTTGACTGTTCAATGAAAAAATCTTCCTTTCCGTGAAAAACAACTATCTTTGCCGCCAAATCGAAACATCAACGAAGCTAAATCCAAAGCGATGAAACGACCGACATTGCCTACTTCCAACCTCGACCTGTTGCAGCGCCTCTACAATTGGGGCATCATCTGGCTTGTGCTGTTCATCGTGTTCTTCACGGTACACTCCAACGGCAACATGCTTTTCCGCTTGGTCAGTTCGTTGTGCTTCGTGGGCATGGTGGTGCTGCTGGTCAACCTCGTCAACAAAGTGTTGATTGAGTATTTCATGAAACCGAACAGGGTGGTGCTGTTTATCCTGCTATCCATTTTCGTCATTCCGATTTGGGCGGCTTTTTCCACGGCTCTCGATAGCGTCTTTCTTCATCTCATCCACGAGAAACCCTTTTCTGAAATTTTGGGTTACCCTGTTTTCATGGCCTTTATGGTCCGACTGATTTGGTTTATCGCTATCTTCGCCGTGACAGTGATTTTCTATTATCAACGTAAGGAAAACGAGGAAATCATCATAGCCCAAAGGCTGACGAGCGAGAAACTTGACATGGAGTTGCGTTACCTGAAGTCGCAGATTAACCCACATTTCCTTTTCAACGCGCTAAACAATATCTATTCTATGGTCTACACCCACGACGACAATGCTGCCAATGGTGTGTTGAAACTTTCCGAAATGTTGCGCTATGTGCTTGTCGACTGCCAGGCCGATACGATACCATTGAAAAAGGAGATTCACTATATCGAGAATTTTATTGACTTCCAACTGATGCGTATGGCGGGAAAGCGTGACGTGGTGTTGGAACAGGAAATCGAAAACGAAAACTTCATGATAGCCCCCATGCTGCTGCAACCCATCATTGAGAACTGTTTCAAATACAGCCGTTTGGAGACACATTCCGAAGGCTATGTGCATATCAGTATCAGACAAAAAGGGAGTCGCTTCTTTTTTAACGCGGAGAATACTGTGGCCCCCAATGCCAAGTCGGTGGCCGTCAGTGGGGCAGAGGTGAAGAAGTCGGGCATCGGGCAAGTCAATGTGCAACAACGTTTGATGTTACATTATGGCGAGTCTTATGTCTTTGATATCAAACAAGATAACGGAATATATAAAGTCAAGATAGAACTATGAACGAGAAATATTATGTAATTATCGTCGATGATGAGTATCTGGCTCAGAAACTCTTGCAGGATTATGTCTCCAAGGTGGAGTCATTGCGGCTTGTGGCCACTTGTTCCAATGCCTTTGAGGCCATGGAGGCCTTGAAAAACAATGCCGTTGACATCATGCTTTTGGATATCCAGATGCCCGACTTGACGGGCCTTGAGCTGGTGAAGAGCTTGGAGAAAAAGCCCGCCGTCATCTTTACCACGGCTTATTCGGAGTATGCCGTCGACGCTTTCAACCTTTCGGTCGTCGACTACCTGCTCAAGCCTTTCGACTTCCCACGTTTTTTCCAGGCCATTAACAAGGCCATTGGCGACGTGCAGCCCAAGACGGAAGAGACGCACAAGGTGGCTGCCGACAGCATCAGCAAGTCCAATGATTTCATCACGGTGAAGGCCGACTATAAACTGTATAAGATCAACTATGACGACCTGCTTTTCATCGAGGGTCAGCATGAATATGTGACCTTCCACACTACGCAGCGCCGCATCACGGCCTTGTTTGCCTTGAAAGACCTTGAGGAGATTCTGCCCAAGGATAAGTTTGTGCGTGTCCACAAGTCTTACATCGTGTCATTCAAGCACATCCAGGATTTGGACAAGTCGGACGTCACTGTGGCTGGCAACAAGGTGCCGGTAGGTGCAAGCTATCGTGACGAACTATTATCGCGGCTGCAATAAAAATTTTGAATTTTTTGCCGATGCAAAGAAAAAATGTATATTTGCACCGTAAACCAACTTTAAAAACAGATAATTATGGGTAAATTTGTTATCACAACCAGAAAGAACGGCGAGTTCCAATTCAACCTGAAGGCCACCAACGGCCAAGTCATCCTCACCAGCGAAGGCTACAAGACCAAGGCTTCTTGCCTCAACGGTGTTGAGTCCGTCAAAAAGAACTGCTTGGAAGAGAAGCGCTTCGACAAGAAGGTCGCCTCCAATGGCAAACCTTTCTTCAACTTGCTGGCCACTAACGGCCAAATCATCGGATCGAGCCAGATGTATTCCAACGAGGTGAACATGAAGAATGGCATCGCCTCTGTGATGAAGAACGCCCCCGAGGCTCCCGTCGTCGACGAGACGGTCTAAGCCTTTGTCATTCTACCCTAAATAGAAAATGGAACGGCTGAAAGGCTGTTCCATTTTTTTACCTCATCGCGTGATTGAATTTTTCCCATTCCCCCTGAATGTCCTCCGTAGTAAAATCTCCCTCAAAAAAGTCGACCATGCATTCTTCCTTGAAAGGTGCCCAGTTGCCGCAGATGATGCCATCATAGGCGATGATGGGCTGGAAGATGCCGCTGTTGTTGTGGGCGCGATGCTTATAGTCTGGAGGAAGCACAATGTCGCGGCTCTTGTAGCCTATAAGGTATTCGTCATAAGGGGGGATGAGAAGGAATTTGCCTTTTTTGAAGCCCCTGGTTCGGCAGTCGTCGGTAAGGTAGAATTTTTTGTTTGGTAGAGATGGTGTGCACACCGTCTCTACATGGAGGTAATCGCCTAATAATTCTATTCCTTTTCTGCAGTCGCTGATGTTCAGTCCCGACCACCACACAAAGTCTTCAAGTGTTGCAGGCTGTCGGCTTTGGAAGTATTTGCGGGTAAAGCGCATCAAGGCTTCGTCTCGGTCAACCACGATTCTTGGCCCCACTTTCTCAGTGGAGAGGGCGTATGAGGCTTTCATTGGCAGCAGGTCACCACTGCAAAGGGTTCCTGACAGCTCACCCATGCGGATGTGGTACGACAGGCGATGATCGTCCATCCGAATGCCTTTCTCAGCCAGGGCTTGGACGAAATCCTCTTTTGTCACGCTGCCTTTGTCGGCTACCGTTTCAATGAGGATTTCCCTGATGCGCATCAATTCGTCGTCGGGGATGGAGATTTTGTTGCTGCTCATCCAGCCTTTGGTGACGGCGATGGCTTTGGGCGCGCATAGCGTGAGCATGGGCCAGTAGTCTTCGGCACTCACCAGTTGCCAAGTGCCTCGCATCAAATGCAGGCGGATGATACGCCCGTTGTTGTATGCCTCTTTGAATGCTTTCACCGAGGGCTTGCTGGTGCGCATCGCCACAGCCCATCGCATCATGCGGTATTCTTGAGCCTGGATCGCACCCAAATGGCTGACCACATCAGCGGGGGCGGCAAACTGGGGCGCGACAAGCTGCTGGTTAAGTAATCGGAGGGCGACGGGGTTCATAGGTTTGTTTTTGGAGATGGCAACAATAGGAAAAAAACGAGTTTTAAAAAGTCTGCGTGCAAATGGAGTGCAAATTCTGATATTTCCAAAAAATCAAGGAGCTACATATTTTGTAACTCCTTGATTTTCAGTCGGGGCAAAAGGATTCGAACCTTCGACCCCCTGCTCCCAAAGCAGGTGCGCTAGCCGGACTGCGCCATACCCCGAAAAAAAAGACGATGCAACCATTCGAACCCCCGGTACCCATTGCTGGATACGACAGTTTAGCAAACTGTTGGTTTCAGCCACTCACCCACCTCTCCTCGGCTGTGAATTGCGGTGCAAAAATAGGCTTTTTTCCCATACCCACAAACGTTTTTTGCCACTTTTTTTGAAGTTTTTTCTTTATTCGTTGAATTACAGCGTAATAGATGAATTCAATGTCGCGCATTTCATGACCAGAAACAATAGTGTTTCCGCTAAACAGAATCGCAAATATTTGAAAAATAACGAAAAAATGTTAGTCCTTTTCATTTTATTTATATATTTGCACGCTTATTATGTATAATAGGGTCAAGGCCACCTTGATCATAAAACGAATTGAAATGGAAAACAACGAACAACTGACTCAAAATCCTGCCATTGAGGAAGGTATTGAGAATGAAACGACGACATCGAAGGCTTCCAAGAAAGCCATCGACGGTAACGAGAAAAAGAAGATTGTCAAACTAATCCAGCCCAGCATCCTGCCTGGCAAGGTGAGAATTGAGGTGAACACCCTCGTGGCCGATGCCACCGCCGAGCCTGCCCCTGCAGTCGACGAGGTGATGCCCGAGATGATGGAAAACCCCGAACTGGACGAAGAAGAATTGGTTGAAGACAATGCCGACTTGGACGGCCTCAACAAACTGCAACTGGTGGAAATGCTCGAAGAACTCGTGCAGGACAGCGACATCCAGAAGATTAAGGATAAGGTTGCAGCCGTTCGTCTCCATTTCAATGCGTTGAACAAGGAAGACATGGACAACGAACTCAGCCAGTTCCTCCAAGGAGGCGGCGAGGCAGAGAGCTTCCAACATGTGGAAGACCCCATCGAACAACGTTTCAACGCTGCCTTCGGCATCTTCAAGGCCAACCGTGCCAAGCAGAACGAAGACATGGAGAAACAAAAGGTGGAGAACCTGGCCAAGAAACAGTCCATCCTCGAAGAGCTGAAGGAAATCATTGCCTCTGACGACACGCTGAAGAAGACCTACGACGACTTCCGCGCCCTGCAAGACCGCTGGAAGGAAATCGGCCCCGTGCCACCGGCGGAGAATTCCAACCTTTGGAACAACTATCACTTCCTTGTGGAGAAGTTCTTCGACAAGGTGCGCATCGGCCGCGAACTTCGTGACCTCGACATGAAGAAGAACCTCGATGCCAAGATCGACCTCTGCGAAAAGGCTGAGGAACTTCTCGATGAGAAGTCCATCACCAAGGCCTTCAAGGCATTGCAGAAGCTGCATGAGGATTGGAAGGAAGTCGGTCCCGTCCCGCAAGACAAGAAAGACGAGATTTGGGAACGCTTCAAGGCTGCTACCGACAAGATTAACGCCATCCGTCGCGAGCATTATTCCAAGATTGAGGAAGAGCAAACCGCCAACCTCGAAGCCAAGAAGACGCTGTGCGAGAAAGCCGAAGAACTTATCGCCGAAGCTTATACCAGCGTGAATGCCTGGCAGAAGAAGTCGACCGAGCTTTCAGACATCTTTGGCGTTTGGAAGACCGTTGGTCCTGCCAGCAAGAAGGACAACGAAGAGATTTGGCAACGCTTCCGTGGCACCATGGACAAGTTCTTCGCCATGAAGAAGGAGTTCTTCGCATCGCTGAAAGACAAGCAGACCGAAAACCTCGAGCGCAAGACCCAACTTTGCATCGAAGCCGAAGCATTGATGGATTCGACGGACTGGAAGAATGCCACCGAGCAGATGAAGAAGCTCCAAGAAGAATGGAAGACCATCGGCCCCGTGCCGAAGCGTCACGCCGACAAGATTTGGAAGCGTTTCCGTGCCGCTTGCGACACCTTCTTCAACCGTAAGAACGAGCACTTCAGCGGCCGCCGCACGGAAGAGGAAGCCAACCTCGCCGCCAAGAAAGCCCTGCTTGAGGAAATCAAGGCCTTCAAGGTTGGACCGAACCGCAACGAGAACATGGAAGCCATCAAGGCCTTCCAGAAGCGTTGGATCGAAATCGGCTATGTGCCTATGAAGCACAAGGATGCCATCAACAAGGAATATCGCGAGCTTATCGATGGTTTCTTCGACACCATGCGCAAGAACCAGAACGAGGCTTCGACCAATGAGTTCCGTGAGATGATGGACACTTGGAAGGACGACCCGAACGCCAACGACAAGGTGCGCCGCGAACGCAACACCTTGCAGAACCGCATCCAGAAGTTGCGCGACGAAATCGCAGCCATGGAAAACAACATCGGATTCTTCTCCAACAGCAAGAACTCGGAGCTGATGCGTGCCGAGTACGAAAAGAAGATCAACAAGGCCAAGGAAGACCTCAAGGTCCTCGAAGAGAAGCTGAAGATTGCCGAGGAATAAGCGAAACGGCAATTCATGCCAACAACAAAAGCACCTCAATCGGGGTGCTTTTATTATGTCAAGACCCAACTAAAAAAGCACCCCTTGCGAGGTGCTTTTTTGGATTGGAACAATCTGCGGATTAGAAGTTGAAGCGCAGGTTCAGAGCCATTGACCAAGTGGAGTAGGTGCTGGCGTAAGTGTTCCAAGTAGGATTGGTGAACGTGTACTGATAAGGATTCTCTTCGGTACCGTTGCCGGTGAGCTTCACGATGTCGCTGCTGCTCAGACGCTGCATGTTGCCCCAGCCTCTCCAGAACAGGTTGGCGAGGTTCTTGATGTCGACACCAGCGCTGATGCTCGGGCCAGCCTTGAACTTATAGGTTCTCTCATACTTGAAGTTGAAGGTGTGTCTCCAAGGAGCGATGGCACCGCCACGTTCGGCATACATGCCACGGTGAGTGCTCAAATACTTGTCAGCCTTGATGAAGTTGTTGAATTCTTCAGGGTTGGTGTAAGGCGTATCGCCGGCGAGGAGTTGTGCTTCAGTCGGGATGTAGGCCAAGCTGTTGGAACCACCGTCACCATTCACATTGCTGGTCATGGTGTAGCTGTAACGCGTGTAGCTGTAGCTGCCGATGTAGCAGTGGTTGAAGCCTTCGTAGTAGAGGCCAACAGTCTCAGTGGTGTGTTGACCAACATGCCAAGTCCAACCGAGGTTGAAGAGCACACGGTGAGGCGTGACGTAGCTGCTATAGCCGAGTTCGTGGACGTTGGAGCCGTTGATGCCAAAAGCATTGGTGTTGTAGGCCGAGGTGACTTGGTCGCCGATACCGTCGGTGACGTTCTTGCCTTCGGCGTAGGTGTAGGCAGCCATCAGGCTGAGACCGCACTTGAAGTCCTTGCTCAACTGACCCATGACACTGTAGTAGTAGCCATTGTTCTTCTTGTCGGTGTTGGTAATATAATAAGGTGTGACGGCCTTGCCAAGGGAGTTGGTGATGCCTTCGCTCTTCCAGATGACTCTGTTGCCAGGTTCACCAGGCAGTTCGATGTAACCGTCTTCCACGATACCGAGCTTGGTGACAGCAACAGAGGTGATGTCCTTGTTGTAGATACCTTCTGCGGTGAATTTGACGCCGCCCGGGATTTCGATGTCAAAGGCCAAGCTGCTCTTCCAAGTCTGAGGCATGCGGAGGTTCTTGTCCATGATGGTGGTGGACTGAGGAGCCGGCAGGTCGCCAGTCAGCAAGAGGTTGGAGTTGTTGTTGATAATCTCGGTCGGGCTGGTGTAGAAGGAGATTTGGGTCTCTTCGTTGCTGTTGATGTATTGGTTCTGCAGGCAGTTGGAGTTACCCACGGTGGAAACGATCCACACGAAAGGCAGACGACCGGTGTAGAGGCCTGAACCACCACGGATGATGTACTTACGTTCTCCGGTGAGGTCCCAGTTGAAGCCCAAACGGGGTGAGAAGTTCACACGAGCCTTCGGCATGTCGGCGGTCGACATACCATACATGGTGTTGCCTTCACCGTCGGCGATGGAATGGTGAACACCGTCAGCATCGTCCCAACCTTCAGAAAATTCCTTGTTGGTGTTGTAACCAGCGATGGAAGGATACCACGGCACTTCGACGCGGAGACCGACAGACAGTTTGAAGCGGTCGCTGAGGTTCATTTCGTCCTGAGCGTAGACCGAACCTTGCATGTAGTTGAAGGAAGGATAAACCTGTTTGTGGTCAGGGTTGTTACCGTAGGTGATGGCGAAAGCGGCAGGGTTGGCATTGGCCACGAAGTCGTCCCATGAGTTGTAGACATAGTAGCCAGCGCCACCTTGCATGAAGCCGTTCTTGGTGTTGTCGAACTCGTATTGGGCACCGAAGGTCAAGTTGTTGAAGCCAGCGATGTAGGTCACTTCGTCGGTGACGACAGCGGTCTGCACGTCACGAAGGTTGCCGTAGGTGAACGGGTCGGGACCAAAGCTGGTGTAGACGGCCTTCGTGCCATCTTCCAGAGGTTCAAGAATATCGACGGTGGGGAAGAGGTCGCCCACGAAGCTACGAGGCTCGTTCTGGCGCGAGTAGGTGGCACGCAACATGTTGTTGCCTCTACCGCTTGCGAAGCTGTGGTTCCACTCAGCGGCGACAGAGCTGAAGTTCTGTTCCTGGAAGTAACGGCTGCTCTCGAAATACAAGGCATATTCGGAGGTGCGGCCGTAAGTGTTACGGTTGTAAACGCTGCTGCTCAAAGGATTGATGGAGCTTGAAGGGGCGCTTGAATACTTGTTCTTCACCAAGCTGTAGCGGATGTTGATCTTGTCGTTGGCACCGGCATTCCAGTCCAAACGGGCAATCAACTTGAGGTCAGGCGTGCTGGCGCTGTAGTTCTGGTAGCGGCCAGGGTCGTATCCGTATTTCGATTTGAGGTAATCCTTCATCATTTCCATTCTCTCGACAGTAGGACGGTTGTATTGGGTGCCATTGCCCCAATCATCGTCCTCGTTTTCGCGAGCGAATTGGGTTTGACCTGGGTCAACGTCGCTCTGGTATTCAAAGTTCACGAAGAAGAACAACTTGTCCTTCACGATGGGACCGCCAACGCTGATGCCGGCGGTGTTGTCCAAGGACTTTGTGAGTTTCAGGCGATCGGGATAGTTGCCGAATTCATCCTTCTTGCCATACTTGGAACCCATGAGACCGTCGTTGGTGAAGTAGTCGTAGACACTCACATGCCAGTTGTTGGTACCGCTCTTGGTGACGGCGTTGATGGCACCACCGGTGAAGCCGCTGTGACGGACATCGAAAGGAGTGATGTTGATGGTCATGGATTCGATAGCGTCCAAGGAGATGGGGCTGCCACCGGCAGGCAGGTTGCCACCGATACCGAAGGCGTTGTTGAAAGCAGCACCGTCGACGGTGACGTAGGACTGACGGTAGTTACCACCGCCGATAGCCAGACCGTTGGAAGTGGCGGCAGCCTGAGGAGTCAGGGCCAACACATCGTTCAAGCTACGGGTGATGGTGGGCAGGGCGGCGATTTGCTCGTTGCTGATGGCCGTTGTGGCACCAGCGCGGTCGCTGTCCATGCCATTCGAAACAGCATCTGCTACGATGGAGACCTCGCCCAAACCGATGGCCTCTTCGTTCATGCGGACATTCAGGATCTTGGTCTCACCCAAGGTGGCGGTAACGCCTTCCTGCTTGACCGTCTGGAAACCGACCATGCGGTACTCAATCGTGTAAGGACCACCGGGACGGATGTTGAGCAAACGGTAATTACCGTTGGCATCGGCCACAGCGTAATACTGTGAACCCGAGGGTGTGTGCGTGGCAACAACCGTGGCACCCGGAAGCGTACCCTTGTTGTTGTCAGTGATTTTTCCACTGATGCTTGAGGTCGTCACCTGAGCCATCAAGCTAATGGAGGCAATCATAGCCACGAAAAAAGTAAATAACTTTTTCATAGGTAATAATTTAATGTTAATAATTGAGTTGATTGTATTGATTATCATATTGTTCCGTTTCCAATTCGGCCTAATAAACCGTGCAAATATAAACCATTCCTTTTAATTCCCAAACCTTATTTCAACAAACTAATCCCGTTTTTCCACGAAAAGAAATCAACATGTTTTGTTTATAACTTGTAATTAGTTGATAGTTAATAGTTAAGAGTTGATAGTTGGGAGTTGTTGGACCATGAAAGTGCACCTTAGTTTAAATAAATGGGCTACAAGACGAAACGAAATTCTTGTTTCTTTCTGGCATGGTCTTGTTTTTTTGTGTATTTTTGAAGCCTGAAAAACCAAACCCATGAACAGACTATCGATCATAACTATGCTGACGGCTTTGGCACTTGGCGTGTGCGCTTGCGGCGATAAGACATCCAAGCAATTCAAAGCCATGGAAGAGGAAGTGAAAACCGTTGAAAGCCAAATCAATGCATCGGAAGATTGTGATGATTTGCAGATGTCGAATTTCAGCATCCTCGGCCTTCGCTCCGATTTGGACAACCTGATTCAGGCCGCAGAGATTCCCGATGAGGAAATCAACAAGCTCGATGAGATGCTGACCGGTCTCGAAGCCACCTGGGGCGGCAAATGGGCCTCTCTCGGCTGCGACCAAATCATCAACGACCAAGAGATGGACACCTCTGGCGAAGAGGATGGCGAGTATCAGGACTACAATGTCTTGTAAATAGCGCTTTTTTGGTATTTTTGCACCCTTAAAAATCACGACAATGGGATTCTTCTATCGACATAACCCCAAGAAATTCAATTATAGACCTCGCTATTTCGACCCCGAAATGCAGGAATGGGAAGAGAAAAAGGCCGCTGCCGGCCTCGATTCCAAATTGACGCACGAAGAGCAACTGCGCATCAAGATGCGCAAGAGCTGGAGCGTGCAAAAAGACGAGGAAAGCAAGGAAGAGCAACGCGCCAAGCTGATTCGCAGAATCGTGCTGGGTGTCTTCGTGGCTTTCCTGTTCTATTTCATTTTCTGCACGCCACTGATGACCAATGTCGTCCGTGGCTTGATGGGTAAGTAAAGGTATGCTGGACATCATCAAACTTTTGCCCGATAGCGTCGCCAACCAAATTGCGGCAGGCGAGGTGATTCAACGTCCCGCATCGGCTGTCAAAGAGCTGATGGAGAACGCCTTGGATGCTGGCGCCACACAAATCGACTTGGTGGTGAAAGACGCCGGCAAAGCCATGATTATGGTCGTCGACAACGGCTGTGGCATGTCGGAAACCGATGCCCGCCTGTGCTTCGAGCGTCATGCCACCTCCAAGATTAGCAAGGCGGAGGACCTGTTTGCCATCCGCACTATGGGATTCCGTGGCGAGGCTTTGGCGAGCATCGCCGCCATCGCCCAGGTGGAGTTGAAGACGCGCCGCAAGGAGGACGAAGTGGGAGTGAAGATTGTCAACGAAGGCTCAGTGGTGAAGGAGCAAAGCCTCGTGCCGATGCAGCCGGGCACCACCTTTACGGTGAAGAACCTGT
The DNA here is from genome assembly GCA_902789915.1 of uncultured Bacteroidia bacterium. Classification (GTDB taxonomy): domain Bacteria; phylum Bacteroidota; class Bacteroidia; order Bacteroidales; family F082; genus Limimorpha. The sequence continues at coordinate 14,965 of CADAPW010000032.1, forward strand.
TTTTCAACGTCCCCGCGAGACGCAACTTCCTCAAGTCGGCGCAGGCCGAGATGCGGCACATCGTGGAGGAGTTCACCCGCGTCACGCTGATGAACCCTGAGATTGGCTTCACGCTCACCAGCGACGGCAAGGAAATATACCATCTCTATCCAGGCAACCTCAAGCAGCGCATCATGGGCTTGTTCGGCAACAACTACGAGGAACGCTTGCTGCCTGTCAAGCAGGAGGCTGAGCGTGTGCGTATCGATGGTTATATCGTCAAGCCTGAATTTGCCAAGAAGACCCGTGGCGAGCAGTATTTCTTTGTGAACAAACGCTTCATCAAGCATCCCTATCTGCATCATGCCATCGAGAACGCCTACATGGAGATGATTTCCAGCGATAGCTTCCCTGGCTATTTCCTGAATATCGACGTGGACCCTGCCGACATCGACATCAACATACATCCCACCAAGACGGAAGTCAACTTCCTGGAAGTCAAGTTGGTGTATGCCATCTTGCATGCTGCGGTGCGCAAGGCCATTGGACAACATAATCTCTCTCCGATGATTGACTTCGACGAGTCCGCCGACCTGAACAACGACTTTGGCTTGGCAATGGGCTTAGGCAATCCGCTATCGATGCCTAACGTGCCTATCGACCCGAATTTCAATCCTTTCAGGAAAGAATCGGCCCCGCGTGAGGCGCATTGGGATACCGCGATGCCCAAGGAAAGCAACCATACGCCTGGCGACTGGCGCATCCTTTATGGCGACCGTACCGACACGATGGACGAGCATGTCGAGTCGAAGCAGGAAACGAAAGCAGCCTATCTACAAGTGAATCAGTCGTATATCGTTACGACGGTGAAGTCGGGGCTGCTGGTCGTTGACCAAAACCTGGCGCATTTCAGGGTGCTGTTCGAGAAGTATCTTAAGGAGTTGGAAAACCATGACGGCGTGTCACAGCAGGAGCTTTTCCCACAAGCTTTGACGCTCAACGTGAACGACGCCTCGCTGCTGAAAGAGATGATGCCCGAGCTGGAAAACCTTGGCTTTGTGCTTGAACAAGCCAATCCGACGACATTCATGATCAACGGCACGCCTACTGATGCTGCTGGCAACGACGCTGTGGCCTTGCTGGAAAAGATTTTGGACAATTACAAAATCAACCGCACTGACTTGCAGCTGGATAGAAAACTCAATTTGGCCAAGACGATGGCATCGCAATTGTCCATCAAGGCGCAGACCAAACTCTCGGAGTTGGAAATGCAAAACCTTGTCGACCAATTGTTTGCCTGTAGCGTAGCCGAAATCGCCCCCAATGGAAAGAAAATCTATGTCATAGTAACGACAGAAGAACTCATATCCAAACTCAATAAATCTTGAAATTTTGAAATCTAAAATACAACAATGAACGAACAATACAGTCCAACTGGTTTTAGGGTGCTCCCAACGGTGGTAAAACACCTGCTGATTATCAATGTTTTGATGTTTGTAGCCGCCTTCACTTTTGAGCGCTTCAATATCGATTTGGCCAATATTTTTGGTTTGCATTTCTTTAAAGCTTCAGACTTTAGGGTTTACCAGATCATCACTTACATATTCATGCATGCCAATTTCGGGCATCTGTTTTTCAACATGTTTGCGTTGTGGATGTTTGGTAACACACTCGAAAACATCTGGGGGTCAAAGCGTTTTCTGTTGTTTTACATGGTGTGCGGCATCGGAGCGGGATTGTGCCAAGAGTTGGTGCAATATATCCAGTACGCCACGTCGTTGGCCCAATACGAAACCGTCAATATGAGCGGTCACCTCATTTCGATGGACTCCTATTTGAATATGATGACCACGGTAGGTGCTTCGGGAGCCATCTATGGCTTGCTGCTGGCTTTCGGCATGATGTTCCCCGACTCAAGGATTTACTTGTATTTCCTTTTCCCCATCAAGGCCAAGTGGTTTGTCATCGGCTATGCCGTGCTTGAACTGATCATGGGTATCGGCGGTGCCGACAATGTGGCCCATTTCGCCCATCTCGGCGGCATGCTCTTCGGCTTGCTCTTAATCTTGTATTGGAGGAAGAACCCGGCAGGACCTGACAAAAATTTTAGGAAGCTGAAAGACATCTTTCAATCGTGGAAACAGAAATCGCGGGTGAAATACACGCCATACGAGGAAGTCCGCGATGAACCGAAAGTGCCGCGTTCCGACGAGGAGTATAACTACCATAAGGCTCAGAAAGAGCGTGATATCGATGCCATCCTCGACAAGGTCGCCAAAAGCGGTTACGATAGTTTGACGAAAGAAGAAAAGGAGTTCTTGTTCAAAAACAGTAAATGATGGAACGCGTTGAGAGAGGGTTTTTCGGAAAACTGCTGGTGTTTATCTTCGCACTGCTGGCTTTCATTGGTTTAGTAGCGATGGCGCTCAGCGTCCTCAACGCATACGTCGACCCGAACCGTTTCATCTGGACCACGTTTTTTGGCTTGGCTTTTTGGGAGATTCTTTTTTATAATCTATTGATGCTCATGGTCTTGTTGACGTTGAAATCGCGCAAGGCATGGATTGCGGTACTGGCGCTGATGATTGCTATCCCAGGCTTCAGCAAGTCCTATTCCAGAGGCAAGAAGGTGGAAGCGGAGAGCAGTATCCGTATTATGAGCTATAATGTGCACAATTTCAATCATGTGGATGGCAAGACGGAGGATGAACAGTTTGCCAATCAAGTGATTGATATGGTACGTGAGCAGGCTCCCGATATTCTGTGCTGTCAAGAGTTCTCAGGTTTCAAGCGGAAGACATCGCGACAAAAATGTATTGAAATCTTTTCAGAAGAAGCTGGTTTTCAATATGTTTACTATAACAAAAAAAGCAACTATGCTGGCAATGTCGTCTTTTCGAAGTATCCTATTGAAAAGGTGTCGGATGTGTCGGACTTTGCCAAGGAACAAACCTATGGCGTGATGGTGTCGGTGGATGCGGGCGACAAGGGCAAGTTCCATGTTGCCAACATTCATCTGCTTTCGTATATGATCACTGACAGGGAAATCGAGAGCCTGATCACACCACAAGAGCGGCAAGAACTTGAGGCGTTGGGGAAGACCCTGGTGCACAAGTTGAATTTCGCCTTCCAATGTCGCAGCGAGGAGCTGCAAAAGGTGCTTGAAGGGCTGTCGCCGGTAGAAGGTCCCATCATTGTCTGCGGCGACTTCAACGAGCCACCCCTGTCGTACAACTACCGCCAGATGCAAAAGGCAGGCTTCGTCGACGCTTTCACCAAGGTGGGCCATGGCATCAAGCCGACCTATGCAGGCAAGTTGCCTTTGCTGCGTATCGACTATGTTTGGGCCAACAACGGCGTGACACCGCTCAATTTCAAGCGTCACCGCTGGAAGGCCTCGGACCATTATCCGATTTATTTGGATTTTTCTTTGCAATAGATATGCCAATTTAAAATTCAATATTCAAAATTGTGCAAAACTCCCCATTCCATAATCTTTAAATCATTAAATTTTAAATCTTTGAATCTTTAAATCCGAAATCCATATGACCCTGATCAAATCCATTTCCGGCATTCGTGGTACCATTGGCGGCCAGCCGGGCGACAACCTTACGCCAATCGACATGGTGAAATTCACCGCCGCTTTCGTCAAATTCGTGCAACATAATAAAGGTGTGAAACACCCCAAGGTCGTCGTCGGTCGCGACGCGCGCCTCTCGGGATTCCTCGTCAACCAAGTGGTTTGTGGCACCTTGCAAGCCATGGGTGCCGATGTGCTCGACATCGGGCTGAGCACTACGCCTACTACCGAAATCGCCGTGACTGGCTTGAAAGCCGATGCAGGCATCATCCTGACGGCCAGCCACAACCCTGCACAATGGAACGCCTTGAAACTCCTCAACGAGAAGGGCGAGTTCATCTCCGCCGCCGAAGGTGCCTGGCTTTTAGACGTTGCCGCCAAGGACGACTTCGACTTTGTCCCGATTGAGGAAATCGGCAGCTATCAACTGGTTGACGGCTGGATGGACAAGCATGTGGAGATGGTGTGCCAGCTACCTTTGGTCAACAAGGAGGTGATTGCCCAGGCCAACTTCAAGGTGGCCGTGGATGCGGTCAACTCGACGGGCGGCATCGCCATCCCCAAGATGCTGCGTGCCCTCGGCGTGAAAGAGGTGCTGGAACTCAACTGCGAGCCTACGGGCAAGTTCGCCCACACGCCTGAGCCGCTGGCACAGAACCTCACCGACATCTGCCGCTACGTGAAGGAGCAAGGCTGCGACTTCGGCGTGGTTGTCGACCCCGACGTCGACCGTCTGGTCTTCGTCAAGGAAGACGGCGAGCTGTTTGGCGAAGAATACACCTTGGTGTCGGTGGCCGACTTCATCCTGAAGCACACCCCTGGCCCGACGGTGAGCAACCTGTCTTCAACCCGTGCTTTACGTGATGTCACGCAAAAACATGGACAGCAGTACTTTGCCGCTGCCGTGGGCGAAGTCAACGTGGTGGAGAAGATGAAGGAAGTGGGTGCCGTCATCGGTGGTGAAGGCAACGGCGGCGTCATCTATCCCGAGTTGCACTACGGCCGCGATGCCCTCGTTGGTACGGCGTTGTTCCTGACACAACTGGCCGAGAAGAAGGTGAAGTGCTCCGAGCTGAAAAAGGAATATCCCGCCTATTTCATGTCGAAGAACAAGATACAGCTGACGCCTACCACCGACGTGGATGGCATCTTGGCCAAGTTCGCCGAGAAGTTCAAGAACGAGCAGGTGACCACCATCGACGGCGTGAAGATCGACTTCGAGGAAGGCTGGGTGCATCTGCGTAAATCGAACACCGAGCCTATCATCCGCATCTATAGCGAAGGCAAGACCGAGGCTGAGGCCGAACGCTTTGCCAATATGATTCTGGAAGAAGCTAAAAAGATGGTTTAAGCCCATAGATTTCTTCGCCTTTTGACGGCATGTCATACCGAGCCCAAAGGGCGAGTGTATCTATGCCGTCAAAAGCCTCGAAATGACATGGGCCGGTTAAAAATGGAAACACTATGAAACGAGGATTTGGAAGCGACAACCATTCGGGCGTGTGCCCCGAGGTTTTGGACGCCATCGCCCGCGTGAACAAAGAGCACGCGTTGGCCTATGGCGATGACGAATACTGCGCTGCCACGGAAGCGAAGTTCCGCGAGCAGTTTGGTGAGCAGGCGAGGGTGTTTTTCGCCTTCAACGGCACGGGATGCAACACCTTGTGCATCGATGCCATGGTCCATTCTCACGAGGCCGTGGTTTGTGCCGAGACCGCCCATATCAACGTCGATGAATGTGGCGCGCCACAGCGCATCGTGGGCTGCCGCCTGCTGACGGTCGACACCCCTGACGGCAAGCTGACCCCTGAGCTGATCAAGACGCGCCTGCATGGCTTTGGCTTTGAGCATCACTCTCAGCCCAAGCTGATTAGCATCACGCAACCTACCGAGTTGGGCACCTTATACACCTTGGACGAAATCAAGGCCATAGTGGGATTGGCAAGGGAATACAACATGTACGTCCACGTCGACGGTGCCCGCTTAGGCAACGCTGCCGTGGCCTTGGGTTGCACCTTCAAGGAGATGACCACCGACCTCGGCGTGGATGCCGTGTCATTTGGTGGCACCAAGAACGGCCTGATGATGGGGGAGGCGGTGGTGCTGTTGAACCCCAACGTCTGCCCCGACTTCAAATACCGTCGCAAGCAGGCCATGCAGCTCTGCTCGAAGATGCGTTTTATCGCGGCGCAGTTCGATGCCTATTTCGAGAACGACCTCTGGCGCCGCAACGCCGAGCATTCTAACAAGATGGCACAGCGCCTATACGAGGCGGTGAAGGACATTCCCGGCGTGAAGGTCGTCTATCCCGTGCAGGCCAACGGCGTGTTTGCCCAGTTGCCTCGCAAGGTATGGAAGGAACTGCAAAACCATTACTTCTTCTACGACTGGGACGAAGACGCCGACGTGGTCCGTTGGATGTGCGCGTTCGACACCACTGAGGACGACATCAAGTGCTTTGCCAATAAGCTGAAGGAATTACTTAATTTATTGTAATCCAATCCAATGAAAACACTATCCCGACTCTTCGTCCTGTTGCTGTTGTTGCCCATAAGCCTCGTGGCCCAGCAAAATCAAGAACCTGTCAAAGCCATGCCGGGCATCGTCGCCCATCGCGGGTTCCATCGTTTTGAAGGCTCTGCCGAAAACACCATTTCTTCCATGCGGCATGCCGTGGACCATGATTTTGAAGGCACGGAGTTCGATGTGCAGATTACGGTTGACGGCGTTGACATCGTCTATCATGATGCTAACATGCAGGGTCATGTCATTTGCAACACGCCATACGACACGCTGCGGCAGCTGCCTGCATTCACCTTGAAAAGCGGCGAGACGGTGCCGTTGCTCACCGATTTTCTGGATGCCTGTTCCAAGGCGCTTCGTGAGCAGGAACAGCGCGGAAAGCATACGGAGCTGTTTTTCGAAATCAAGCCGCTGGAGCGCAAGGAACAACGCTATCATTTGCTTGGCCAAATCATCGAAGCCATCGGGAAAGCCGGTTTGCACGACGACATCTTCTTCATCTCTTTCGACCTTGACGCCTGCATGATGTTGTCGCAGTTGATGCCCGACGTCCATGTGGCTTACCTTGAAGGCGACCTCTCGCCCAAACAATTGCAAGAAAAGGGCATCACCGACATCGACTACCACTGGAGCAAGTTCGATGCCCATCCCGAATGGGTGAAGGAGGCGCACGACTTAGGCATGGTTGTCGGTGTTTGGACCGTCAACACGCCTGAAAAAGCACAGGAGATGCTGCAATTGGGCGTGGACTACATCACCACCGACGAGCCTCTGTTGATGAGGAAGTGGCTGGCCTATTAAAACGGTCTGTCTATTATTGTTCGTATCTTTTTAAAGCCGCAACCAACTCATCATGAATCTTATGCCTTAAGGATTGTGGCTCGATGACTTCCAATTCGTTGCCTTCTTTTAGGATGGCTTGTCGGAAATCGAAGGTTGGGGCGAGATGGTATTCAAAATCTGTGTATGTGTCGGTCTTGCATACTTCATTTTGCGAATGATGCAAGGGAAGGGTGCGCAGCAGGTTGGGCATATTGCGATAGGCTCGTAAGACAATGCGTTGGACAGGGATATCCTCTCCGATGAACACACCAAAATAATTCTTGAAAAAGGTCTCGGCATCGAAATCGGCGGCTAATTCGTATGGTGCATCTGTTTCGGTTAATTCCGTCATACGGTCGAGGGCATAGATGGCCATGGCACCGCCTTTCCTTTCGCTTTTGCCGAGCAGGTACCAGCGTTGGTGGAAAAGTTTCAAACAATAAGGCTCAATTAGAGTGGTGTATGGCTCTGAGTCGCTGAATTTCTGGTAACCCATTTGCAGGGTGTGGTGGCATTTGATGGCGTTGATGGCGGTCTCGAGATGCTCCAAGCC
>CADAPW010000033.1 GCA_902789915.1 uncultured Bacteroidia bacterium
GCCAAAACGATAATTCTCTGTTTGCAGTTTAGCTTCTTCTTGGGTGGTCTGGCCAAGGTCCTCGCCGTTGATGCGCAGGAACAACACGGGGAAATGGCGTTCCATGTTGAAAAACGAACCGTTGACGGCGGCCACTGCATGTTGTTCCTTCGCCATGTCGGAGGTCTTTGTCCGCTCAGGCCGATAGGCAAACTGCAAGGCGAAATCGTCGGTATCAGACAACTCCCAAACCAGAATATGTTGGTTGGAAGCAAACAGGCTTCCTTGTTCAAACTGACAACGACGCAACACAAGTCCATCGACCCTTTCGGAAAGCCAAGGGCCGTTAACGAATGCCAGCGAATCGCTTTGGGCTAAAGTGTTTAGGACGAGACCGAGGAATAATACAAAAATAATCTGTCTTTTCATATTACTACTATGTTAACTAACAACTATCAACTATTAACTGTTAACTATCAACAATTTAGTACTTGTATTCAACCATCACCTCAAAGCTCCTACCCGGCATGGCACGCCAAATGACGTTTTGGTAGTCCTTGTTGGTGTAGTTGTTGCAACGCAGCTCGACACGGAAGTGTTCAAATTGCTTGCCGAGGGCGATATGGTGCAACACATACGCTGGCAGGTTGTATGCAGAGTATTGCTGTTGGGAATATGAAGTGTTGCGTCGCCCAGTGATTTCAATGGTATAGCCTATGTTCCAAGTCTTCCACTGCGCGTTGAGGAATGCGTTGGCATGGTGGCGCGGGATGTAGATGAGCTGCATGCCTTTGATGCCTTGCTCCTCGGCTTCCTTGCTCTCGTCGGTGGTCACGGTGAAGACATAGTTGCCCGACAGACTAACCTTCCAATCACCTTGTACGAACGAAGCATTAAGGTGCGTCTCAATGCCTCGCGCAAAGACCTCAGCCACGTTTTCCGGCACCCAATAACGGTAGAAACTCGGTTTCCACTGTATCCAGTTCTTAACCCAAGAGAGATAGCCACCTACACGCAGGTCGGACTTGAAAGGCCCCTTTTGCAGGCCATATTTCAAGGCAAGGTCCGCCGTGCGGCCATTTTCGGGCAAAAGGTCTGGGTTGCCACCAGGATACCAGTAGAGATCGTTCAATGAGGGGTTACGGTAGTTGTGGCTGTAGCCCAAAGTAAAGCTGATGGCTTTGTAGAACGGCAGTTGGTAGGAGAATGTCGCTGTCGGGAAAAGTCCCATCGGCTTGTTGTCGGTCCAATCGTAACGCGCAGTGAGGCTGAGTTTGGCACACTTGAACGGCTCCCCGTCAATGGCAGCGTAGGCCGACACCGAATTGCGTATTTTCATGCCGACATAATTGTTGGACTGCACGCGCTCGTTGTCCCATTGCAGCTTCGACCTCAGTGTCCAAGTCTTGTAGAGCTGCTGCTCAAGGTTGGCAATTTGGTGCAGCACCAAAGCGCTATTCACTGAGTTGATTCCAGTCACAAAACCATCGTTCTCGGAGTTGCGTACCTCAAGAAAATAGCGTTGGTTCTCAAAGAAGGCCGCCGACTTCAACTGGAGGTTACCCGTAGCCCAAAAGAACTTGAACGCCACATAGTTGCGTGAAAAATTATCCTTGGTCCATTCCTCAAAGTTCTTGTTTTCGACATTGGTCATGATGGGCGGCAGGTTGCGTTCGTTCCACTGGTTCCACGACGATGCGCTGATAATGCAGTTTTTCAGCAGTATGCTCAGTTCGGGCATTACACCGTAATCCACAAAGTCGGCATTACGTTGCTTCATGCGCTTTGCGGGATACACGCCGGTATTGTAGTATTCGAAGTCGTTCTCGGAAGAGTTGCGATAGGTTTTCACACGCACCGACACTTTCTTCCCAAAATAGCCCATCGTATAATAGCTACCCAAGGTAAGGAAACTTCCGAAAGTTTGTTTCACGTCCAGATGGAAACCGTCACCAAAATGGCTGGTATTGTCGATGTTGACCGTGCCGCCCAAGCCGCCGCTGTTGTTGGAGGTGCCGCTACCCCAGTTGAGGCTGACGTCATCAATCAAAAACACGGGGATGGTGCTGAAATCGACCTGTCCCAACGAGGGTGCGTTGAGCTGGAAGCCATTCCAAAGCACCAACGTGTGGCTTGCCGTCGTGCCACGGAATGATGCCGTGGAGACACCGCCCGGACCGTAAGTCTTGATGAACACTGGGCTGTGTTGTATGAGTAGTTCCGAGAGGCTGGATGTACTCTTGGATTGCAGCACAAGGGTATCCATCTTCTTGGCCACCAAGGGTTTCAGCACCTCTACATTGCTGCGTTCGGCCGTCACCTCCACGGAATGAAGCACTATGGTATCTTGGGCGTGTAGCCTCAAAAATGCCATGCTGAACAGCAGCAATATAATGTGTCTAATGCCTCTCATAAACGGTGGCAAAAATAAAGAAAAAAACCGCGAGAAAGTTCACTTTCCCACGGTTTTCGTTTGATGCTTTGGGCGTTTTATCACTTCTTTTCCTTTCCCTTCGCTTCTTTCTCCTTCTCTGTCATCTCTTTTTTTTCCAGTTGTTGTGACTGGTCGAAGTTCTTCACCTTGCCCTGCAGCTTACCATTCTTATAGTCAGCCTGGGTCTTCAATGAACCGTCGGGGTAGAAGGTCTCTTGCTTGCCTTCGAATTGGCCGTTCTTGTACTCAATGGTCATCTTCTTGTTGCCTTTTTCGTCGAACCAAGTCGTCACGCCATCGCGTTGACCTTCCTTGTAGTGCGACACTTCGAGATTGCCACCTTGTTCGTAGCAAATCACTTGCTGGCCTTCAAGCTGGCCGTTCTTGTATGTGTGCATCTTAGAGAGGCGACCGCCACGGTACCATTCACTCATCTGACCGTCAAGGACATCATCCTTATACTCAGCCTTTTTGGTGATGGAACCCGTCTTGTCAATTTCGACAAAAATACCGTTTTTCTTGCCGTTCTCGTAGTTCACAATCTTCTTGGGCAGGTATGTGCCGGAATAATACTCAATCCATGTACCCATTTTTTGGCCATTCTGGACCTGACCTTCAATGGTGCAGTCGTTACCAGAAGCCGTAAACTTTCCATCAGGAGCTTTCTTGACATCTACAGTTTCGATGGTTTGTGCAAACATAGGCATGGCAAACAAAGCCATTGCAATGATAATCAAAGTCTTACGCATATTCATTTGTTTTTAAAGATTGTACAAAATTAAAAATTTTGCTTCAAACGATTGCAAATTTCGTGCAAATTCTTCAAAAATCAGTCTTTTTTACTACTTTTGTAGAATGAACACACCGATAAAGCCCATACCATGAAAAAAGTCGAAGTCAAAAACTTTAAGCTTTACACCACGGCGGTCATTAGCATCGAGTGGAAAGGCGACCTGCTCAACATCAACCTCGACCTCGCCATGATGCTCAAGATGATGCACATGGAAGGCCTCACCGAAGAAAACATCGACTACTACAGCCGAGCCGGAGAACCTATCCCCTTCAAGAAGGTGACGCTCATCCTCTTCCAGGACGACGACAAGCCCGGACAATACTATACCGACGAGTCGTTCGAGGAAGACGATGACCCGACGGTGTTTTATGTGGAGATAAAAGATTAAAATTAGAGCCGCCTGCGGCGGCTCTAATTTTAATGCAGGCTCTTAATGTACTCGTCAATCGCCTTGGCGGCTTTCTTGCCGGCACCCATGGCGAGGATGACGGTTGCGGCACCGCTCACGGCGTCACCACCGGCGAAGATGCCAGGACGTGAGGTTGTGCCCACCTCATCGGCGACGATGCAGCCCTTCTTGTTCAGGTCTAGGTTGCGGGTCGTGCTGCCAATCAGCGGGTTAGGCGAAGTGCCGAGAGCCATGATGATCATGTCGACATCAAGGACAAACTCCGAGCCAGGTACTGGAACAGGGCTACGGCGACCCGAAGCATCAGGCTCTCCAAGCTCGCATTTCACGCACTTGAAGCCTTTCACCCAGCCGTTTTCGTCGCCCAGCACCTCGACGGGAGCCGTAAGCAGGTCGAACAATACGCCTTCTTCCTTGGCGTGGTGCACCTCCTCCACTCTTGCGGGCAACTCGGCCTCTGAGCGGCGATAAACGATATGCACCTCTGCACCAAGACGCAAGGCAGTACGCGCAGCGTCCATGGCCACATTACCACCTCCGACCACGGCGACTTTCTTGCCGACGTAGTTTGGTGTCTCATAACCTTCCTTATAGGCAAAGAGCAGGTTGTTACGGGTCAGGAACTCATTGGCCGAAACCACTCCGCAGAGGTTTTCACCAGGCACGTTGAGCATCATCGGGAATCCGGCACCCGAACCTACGAAGACGGCCTCGAAGCCCTCGCGATGCATCAGCTCGTCGATGGTGATGGTACGACCCACAACCACGTCCTTTTCGAACTTGGCACCGAGACGACGGACGCTTTCCACTTCTTTCTTCACTACGGTGTCCTTAGGCAGACGGAACGACGGAATGCCATACACCAACACGCCACCCATCTCATGCAAGGCCTCGAAGATGGTGACATCGTAACCCATCGACAACAAATCCTTGGCACAAGTCAAGCCGGAAGGGCCGCTACCGATGATGGCCACCTTGTGACCGTTCGGGATGCTCTGGCTGTTGAAGTGCAGGTCATGCTCAATGGCATAGTCACCGACGAAACGCTCCAGCTTACCGATGGCGATAGGCTCAAACTTCTTGCCCATCACGCAGCTGCCTTCGCACTGGCTCTCTTGCGGACACACGCGACCACATACAGCAGGCAATGCCGAGTCGCAACTGATGACGCCAGCAGCGCCTTCAAAGTCGCCTTGGGCGACACGGGCGATGAAGCCAGGGATATTGACATTGACGGGGCAATGCACCACACACTGCGGGTTCTTGCAATTGAGGCAACGCTGTGCCTCCATGATGGCCATCTCGGGCGTATAACCCAAGCACACCTCATCGAAGTTATGAGCGCGGATTTCGGGCTTCTGCTCCGGGCAAGGCACACGGTGTTTCTTGTCAAACGTCTCTTCCGCAATGCCACCAATGTGGCACTTGTGACCTTCGGCTTTCTCTTCAGCTTCAAGTTGCTTGCGTGTCACCACATTATTATACATGGCTTGGCGTTTCATGGCACCGTCGAAGTCGACATCTCTACCGAGGAACTCAGGACCATCAATACAGGTGAACTTGGTCTTGCCAGCGATGCTTACGCGGCAGGCACCGCACATACCCGTGCCATCCACCATAATGCTGTTGAGTGACACTGTGCAACGGATACCCAATTCCTCGCAAGTCTTGGTGGCGAACTTCATCATGATCATCGGGCCGATAGCCACGGCTTCGTCATATTGTTTGCCGCTGGCCACGAGTTGGCGCAGCACGTCGGTCACCAAGCCCTTGCGGCCTGTGGAGCCGTCATCTGAGGTGACATATAGATTACTGACTTCTGCCAGTTCTTTTTCAAAGATAAGCAGGTCCTTGGTGCGGGCACCGATGATGCAGTCGGCAGTGGCACCATGGTCGTTCAGCCACTTCACCTGAGGATAAATCGGGGCAATACCCACGCCGCCGCCGATAAAGACGAACGAGCGCTTGCGCAGTTCCTCTGCAGTCATCGTGGCAAACTCTGAGGGCTTGCCCAAAGGACCAACGATGTCGGCAAAGCGGTCGCCTTCCTTGTATTGGGCCATCTTCTTGGTTGACTCACCAATCGCCTTGAAGACGAGTGTCACGGTCCCCCTGACGCGATGGTAGTCGCTGATGGTCAATGGGATACGTTCCGAGTTCTCTTCCATCTTGACAATCAGGAACTGTCCTGGCAATGCCGAATGTGCGATACGAGGCGCAACGACTTCCATGAGGTAAGTCTCGGCTGCAAATGTTTCTTTGTGTAGGATTTCAAACATGGTGTATGGAATAAAGAGTTAGTTTTTGCAAAAGATTTTCCTGCAAATATAGTGATTTTATAAAACTGCAAATAAAATCAACGAAAAATGCATAAAAAAAGCCCCGCCGAAGCGAGGCTTTTCATGTCATTATGAATTTAAGAGTTTATTCTCTGCCGTCCAGAGCCTTCACTTCTTCCGTCATGTTGAGCTTCACGTAGATGGAACGCAACACGTTCTTCACATCGTCGGAAGGTTGGGCATCGTAGGCCTTTTTCAGGTAAGGAAGACCCGTGCGAAGCAACTCGTTAGCCTGTTCGATGAGGCTGTCGTATTGGGCGATTTCAGCCTTCGAGAAACCGGTGATTTCGTTGGCTTGTTCGATGTACTTGTTGGCCATGGTGGTGTAGAGCACACCGATGTTGTAAGTGGCATCGTAGTAGTCGGGGTTGATGGCAAGAGCCTGCTCGTAGTACTGTTTTGCCTTGTCGGTGTCAAACACGTCCTTGTTGTTCTCGTCGCCATAGATGGTGCCAAGCACGAACATCAGCTGAGCATTCTGGGGGTCGAGTTCGAGGAGCTTCTCGAGGTCAACGATGGCTTCAGCGCCCTTGCCTTCCTTCAGGTAGGCATTCACCTTTTCAAGGATGAGGTTAGCATCGCTCGGGTCCTTTTCCAGACCAGCGTTAATCATGGCCATGGCTTGCTCGGACTGACCGAGGCCATTGTAGCAAGCGGCAAGGTGTCTGTAAATCTCAGCGGTTTCGTTGCCGTTGTTCTTCAGCTCGGTGAAATACTCCAGAGCCGTGTTGTATTCACCAGCTCTCAGTGCCGAAGTGGCGGCGAGGTTCAGCATTTCGCTGGCTTGTTCGCCACCGCCCAACGAGGCTGCGATATCGTAAGCCTTCTTGAACAAAGGAGCGGCATCAGCAAATTGACCGTTGTTGTAGGCATCAGCACCTTGTGTATAATACGAAGTCATAACAGAGGCGATACGCATCCCAATTTCCATCTGGTTTTGCTGATCTGAGCAGAAGGATTCGTTCTCCAAGCACTTCATCAGTGATTGGTACACGATTTCCAAAGCATCCGGGGCTTTAGCCTTGAGTTTCTCGTCGTCGGATTGGATGATGTTCTGGTAGATGGCAGCGCGATACAACCAAGCTTGAGATTGCTCGTTGGGCTTCATGCCAAGGAACTGCGGGTGGTTAATGCACTTTTCAATGGAGACCATGGCCTTTTCGTATTGGCCATTCTTGTTGTACATGAAAGCGTCGGTTCTGTCTTTCTTTTGGGCCATCATCACATTAGCAGTGAGCAGGACGGCCAGCAAAATCATTACTTTTTTCATTTTTCCGATTATTTTAAGTTTGACAATTTCGTTTGTTATCTTGTTTCCTTACAATTATTGTTCCAAAGTGATTTCACCGGTTTGGGTCGGCGTTTCGTCAGGCTCAACGACCTCGGTTTCTTCTTCATCCTCATGCTCCACCTTGGTGACGGCTGCGATTTCGTCAGTGCCACGCAGGTCGATGAGTTTCACGCCTTGGGTGGCGCGACCCATCACACGCAGCTTGCTGACTTCCATGCGGATAACGATACCCGACTTGTTGATAATCATCAGGTCTTCGTCATCGGTCACGCCCTTGATGGCAATGAGGTCGCCGGTCTTCTCTGTGATGTTCAAGGTCTTCACGCCCTTGGCGCCACGGTTGGTGATGCGGTAGTCCTCAATGTCGGAACGCTTGCCGAAGCCCTTCTCGGAAACCACCAAGACGGTCTGCTGCGGGTCGTTGATGCACACCATGCCAATGACTTCGTCCTCGGGTGAGCCTAAAGTGATGGCTTTCACGCCTGTAGCGGTACGGCCCATCGGGCGGACGGTCTGCTCGTTGAAGCGGACGGCCTTGCCCGAACGAACAGCCATCAGCACCTCGTCGTTACCGCTGGTGAGGCAAGCCTCAAGCAGTTGGTCATCTTCGCGAATGTTGACGGCGATGATACCATTTTGACGGATGTTCTTGTAAGCGGCCAAATTGGTCTTCTTGATGATACCCTTCTTGGTGCAGAGGATGATGTAGTTGTTTTCAAGGTAATCCTCATCGCTCATGCTCTTCACGTTGAGGTAAGCCATCACCTTGTTGTCCTTGTCAAGCGGCAACAGGTTCTGGATGGCGCGACCCTTGCTGTTCTTGCCCTCTTCAGGAATTTCGAAGGCACGCAGCTTGTAACACTTGCCTTGTTCGGTGAAGAAGAGCAGATGGTTATGGTTGGTGGCCGTGAAGATGTGCTCGATAAAGTCGGTATCGCGGGTGGCAGAGCCTTTCGAGCCTTTGCCGCCACGGCTTTGCACACGGTATTCAGTCAGCGGGGTGCGCTTGATGTAACCGAGGTGCGAGATGGTGATGACCACGGCATCGTCGGCGATGATGTCTTCCATGCGGAACTCACCGGCGGCGGGCACGATTTGGGTGCGGCGGGCGTCGCCATATTTTTCTTTGATGACCAGCAGTTCGTCCTTGATGATTTGGAACTGCAAGTCCTCATTTTGTAGAATCTCGTGGAAATGCTTGATGCGTTCGTGGATTTCGTCCAACTCGTCCATGATCTTCTTGATTTCGAGGCCGGCCAACTGACCGAGGCGGTAGGCCACGATGGCGCTGGCTTGCGGGTCGTCGAAGCCGAACTTGTCCATGATGGCCTGCTTAGCTTCAGGTGTGCCGCCCTTACAGGCGCGGATGGTGGCGATGATCTCGTCGACGATGTCGATGGCACGGGCCAAACCTTCCAAGATATGGGCGCGGTCTTCGGCTTTCTTCAACTCGAAGCGCGTGCGGCGTAGGATGACCTCGTGACGGTGGGCCACGAAATGTTCAATCAACTGCTTGAGGTTCAAGGTATAAGGACGGCCGTTGACCAAAGCCACGTTGTTCACGTTGAACGAGCTTTGCAGCGGGGTCATCATAAATAGCTTGTTCAGTACCACGTCAGGGTTGGCGTCGCGCTTCAGCTCATAGACCACGCGGATACCTTTTCTGTCTGACTCATCGCGAATGTCGGCCAGGCCTTCCAACTTCTTCTCATTGACGAGGTCGGCAGTCTTCTTGATCATCTCGGCCTTGTTGACCTGATAAGGAATTGAAGTGGCAATGATGCGCTCATGGCCGTTGTGCTCCTCGAAGTGGGTCTCACCACGAAGGACGATACGGCCCTTACCTGTCTCAAACGCCTCGCGCACACCTTCGTAACCATAAATGACACCGGCGGTCGGGAAATCGGGAGCCTTGATGTATTGCATCAGCTCCTGCGTGGTGATTTCGCGGTTGTCAATATAGGCGATGATGCCGTCAACGCATTCGCTGAGGTTATGGGGCGCCATGTTAGTGGCCATACCCACGGCGATGCCATTGGTGCCGTTCACTAATAAGGTAGGAATCTGGGTAGGCAGCACGGTAGGCTCCTGCAACGAGTCGTCGAAGTTGTTCTGGAAGTCGACGGTGTCCTTGTCGAGGTCGTCGAGCATCTCTTCTGCAATCTTTTGGAGGCGTGCCTCGGTGTAACGCATGGCAGCAGGGCTGTCGCCGTCGACCGATCCGAAGTTGCCTTGGCCGTCGACCAAAGGATAGCGCAACGACCAGCTCTGGGCCATACGCACCATGGCGTCGTAGACCGACGAGTCGCCGTGCGGGTGGTACTTACCGAGCACCTCACCGACGATACGGGCCGATTTCTTGTAGCCGCTGCGGGAGGTGACGCCCAATTCTTTCATGCCGTAGAGTACACGACGGTGCACAGGCTTAAGGCCGTCGCGCACGTCGGGCAAGGCGCGCGAAATGATGACGGACATCGAATAGTCGATGTAAGCCGACTTCATCTGGTTCTCAAGATTAACCTTGATGATTTTCTCTCCAGTATTCTCAGGAATATTTTCTTCCTGATTTTCAGGATTGTTGATATTATTTTCGTCCATTTTCGGGTTCTATTTTTCGCTTTTATAAATAAGGTTGCAAAGATACAAAATAATCCGATAGGTTTTGCAAAAAAGGTGGATTTTGTTCATTTTTAAAGAATCTGACTTTGGCACTGGCGCGGCGCGGTTTTTGTTTGTACCTTTGCACTCTGAATGAATCAGACAAGGGAAATTGTTGATTATTTATTAAAGTATTGAAAGTAAACGAATTGTAATAATATGGATGCAAAATTTTCTCCCCGCGTTCGTGCCATTTTGTCACTTAGCCACCAGGAGGCACAACGTCTAGGGAACGCATACGTCGGGTTGGAGCACCTTTTTCTGGGCATGTTGAAGGAAGGCGGCAGCAGCGCCATCCGCATTTTGGAGAACCTCAACCTGAACATCGAAGTCTTCTCGAAGAAGCTGGAAGCCTCTGTGCGCACTGCCAACACCAGCCAAAGCGCCGTGCTGGCCTTGCCTCTCACCAAGCAGGCCGAGCGAGTGCTGAAGTTCACCTATATCATCGCCAAGGAGTTCCATTCCGATGTCGTTCGCTCAGAACATCTCATGCTAGCTATCCTGCATGAAAAGAACAATATCATCTCACAAAACCTTGAATTTGAAGGCATCAACTACGACAACTTCAAGCAGGAATTGTTGAATTACACCGCACAACAAGGTGGCGACCTGCCTTCGGAAGCACCCCAGGACGAGTCAAGCTATGCCTCTAACATCTTTGAAGAGGACGACGAGGAAGACGACCTGCTCAACGACATCCGTCCGCAACAGGAGAAGCCCAAGAAGACTCCTGCCGCCAAGAGCAAGACTCCCGTGCTCGATAACTTTGGCCGCGACCTCACCAAGGCCGCCGAGGAGAACCGCCTCGACCCCATCGTGGGCCGTGAGCGTGAGCTGGAGCGCATTGCCCAAATCCTCAGCCGCCGCAAGAAGAACAACCCCATCCTCATTGGTGAGCCTGGCGTAGGCAAGTCGGCCATCGCCGAAGGCCTGGCCATCCGTATCGTGCAGCACCGTGTGCCGCGCACCTTATTTAATAAGCGCGTCGTCATGCTCGACATCGGCTCCATCGTGGCTGGCACCAAATACCGTGGCCAGTTTGAGGAGCGCATCAAGGCCATCCTCAACGAGTTGGAGAACAATAGAGACATTATCCTTTTCGTGGACGAGATTCACACCCTCGTCGGTGCAGGCAACGCCAACGGTTCCTTGGATGCCAGCAACATGTTCAAGCCCGCCTTGGCACGCGGCGAGTTGCAGTGCATCGGCTCCACAACGCTTGACGAATACCGCCAGTACATCGAGAAAGATGGTGCCCTGGAACGCCGCTTCCAGAAGATCCTCGTCGAGCCTACCACACCCGCCGAGACGGTTGAAATATTGAACAACATCAAATCCAGATACGAAGACCACCACCTTGTGAGATACACGCCCGAGGCCATCGAAGCCTGCGTGAAGCTCACCGACCGTTACCTCAGCGACCGCCATCTCCCCGACAAGGCTATCGACGCCTTGGACGAAGCCGGTGCCCGTGTACACATCAAGAACATCGATGTGCCGAGCGAAATCACCGAGTATGAGAAACGCTTGGAAGAGGTGCGCAAGGACAAGAAAGCCGCCATCGCTGAGCAAAAATTCGAGGAAGCCGGCATGTACCGCAACGAAGAGGTGAAGCTCATGGCACAACTCGAAGACGCAAAGAAGGCTTGGGAAGACAACGCCGTGGCACATCGACAAGAGGTGACGGAACAGAATGTCGCCGAGGTCGTCGCCATGATGACTGGCGTGCCCGTACAGCGCATCGCCAAGAACGAAGGCGACCGCCTAATGCACATGGAGACCGAGTTGGCAGGCACCGTCATTGGTCAGGACGATGCTATCAAGAAAGTGACCAAGGCCATCCGCCGTAACCGTGCCGGACTAAAAGACCCGAACAAGCCCATCGGCTCGTTCATCTTCCTCGGCCCCACGGGTGTCGGTAAGACCTACCTCGCCAAAGTGCTGGCCAAGTTCCTCTTCGACAGCGAAGACGCCCTTATCCGCATCGACATGAGCGAATACATGGAGAAGTTCGCCGTGTCGCGCCTCGTGGGAGCGCCTCCCGGATATGTAGGTTACGAAGAAGGCGGTCAGCTTACCGAAAAGGTACGCCGCAAGCCCTACTCCATCGTCTTGCTTGACGAAATCGAGAAGGCACACCCCGATGTGTTTAACCTGTTGCTCCAAGTCCTTGACGACGGCCAGCTCACCGACAGCCTCGGTCGCAAGGTCGACTTCAAGAACACCATCATCATCATGACCTCCAACATCGGCTCGCGCCAGCTGAAGGACTTCGGTCAAGGAGTCGGTTTTGGCACGCAAGCCAAGCTCAACGCGAAGAACGAATATTCGCAGAGCGTCATCGACAACGCCTTGAAGCGCACCTTCGCGCCCGAGTTCCTCAACCGCGTCGACGACGTGGTGATGTTCAATGCCTTGGAGAAGAAAGACATCCACAAGATCATCGAAATCGAAATCCGTCAGGTGGTGAAGCGCGTCGAGGAGATGGGCTACAAGATCGAACTCACTGAAAAAGCCATGGACTTCATCGCCGAGAAGGGCTGGGACGAACAATATGGTGCCCGTCCGCTGAAGCGTGCCGTCCAGAAGTATGTGGAAGACGTTTTGGCCGAGGCCATTATCTCTGCCGAAATGCACATTGGCGACACCATCAGCATCGACTTGGCAGAAAACGGCGAAGAGACCATCGTCAACGTCATCCCGAATGAGAAAAAAGTCCTCGAAGAAGCCCCTGTCGCATGAACTATGACTTCAAGAAACATATTGACAGCAAGATCTTTAAGGTGATCGCCTACGCCAGCGCGGAGTTAGGCTACAAGACTTATGTCATCGGTGGTTATGTGCGCGACATCTTGTTGCGCCGTCCGTCGAACGACATCGATGTGGTGACGGTGGGCAGCGGCATCACCCTTGCCAAAAAGGTGGCCTCCCTCCTGCCTGGCCACAAGGAAGCCAAATACTACGGTGCCTTCGGCACCGCCATGATCCGCTTCGACGGCATGGAGGTCGAGTTTGTAGGAGCAAGGAAGGAATCCTACGACCGCAACAGCCGCAAACCTGTGGTGGAGAACGGCACGCTTGAGGACGACATCAGCCGCCGCGATTTCACCATCAACGCCATGGCAATCAGCCTCAACCCCGAGGACTTCGGCACCCTTATCGACCGCTACAATGGCTTGGGCGACATGGAAGAGCTGTTGCTCCGCACTCCTCTCGACCCCGACATCACCTACTCCGACGACCCTTTGCGCATGATGCGTGCCATCAGGTTTGCCTCACAACTCAAGTTCTACATTGAGCCCGAGTCGTTCAAGGCCATCAAGCGAAATGCCGAGCGCATCAAGATTGTGTCGATGGAGCGCGTCACCGAGGAGCTGAACAAAATCATCCTCTCGCCTAAGCCATCCATCGGCTTCAAACTTTTGGACGAGAGCGGGCTACTGAAGCTTATCTTCCCGCAGCTCTGCTTGTTGAAAGGTGTGGAAGTCGTGCAAGGCCGAGGCCATAAGGACAATTTCCTGCACACACTACAGGTGCTCGACCAAGTGGCCGAAAAGAGCAACGACCTCTGGCTACGCTGGGCCGCCTTGCTGCACGACATCGCCAAACCCCAGACCAAGCGCTGGGAAGACGGCACTGGCTGGACCTTCCACGGCCACGAGTTCAAAGGCTCCAAGATGGTGCCCAAGATCTTCGCAGCCATGAAGCTGCCACTGAACGAGAAGATGAAATATGTGGAGAAGCTGGTGCTACTGCATCTCCGCCCCATCGTTTTGGCTGAGGACATCGTCACCGACAGCGCCGTCAGAAGGCTGTTGTTTGACGCCGGCGACGACATCGATGACCTCATGTTGCTCTGTCATGCCGACATCACCTCGAAGAACGAGGAAAAAATCAAGAAATACCACCATAACTTCGAGATTGTCCAAGAGAAGCTCAAGGAAATCGAGGCCAAGGACCACCTGCGTAACTGGCAGCCGCCCATCGACGGCATCGCCATCATGGAGACCTTTGGTATTCCCGAGGGGCGCGAGGTGGGCGTAATCAAGAACGCCATCCGTGAGGCCATTCTTGACGGTGTCATTGGTAACAACTTCGCTGAGGCATACGCCTTTATGAAGGAAGAAGGCCAGAAACTCGGTCTCAACGTGGTGAAGGAAATCCAAGAACCGATTGTGGTAGCGAATAATGGACCGGTACCAAACAAAGTATAATGTATGACCCGTTTTACGTCATTGCGAGGAGGAACGACGAAGCAATCCAGGGAAGAATTGATACTCTGGATTGCTTCGTTCCTCGCAATGACGAAAAGCGACGCAGTTGTTCTACCATGAAAACCCTCATCGTCATCGCCGGCCCCACCGCCTCGGGCAAGACCGCTTTCGCCATTGACATGGCCAAGGCCTTAAGCACCGTCATCCTCTCCGCCGACAGCCGTCAGTTCTACAAGGAAATGAGCATCGGCACGGCTGCACCTACCGAGGAAGAGCTGAGCCAAGCCAAGCATTACTTCGTGCACCACATCAGCATCGAGGACAAATACGACGTGGCCGACTACGAGCATGATGCCATGCAGCTGTTGGACGAACTCTTCAAGACTCACGATGCCGTCATCATGACAGGTGGCTCCGGTCTCTTCATTGACGCGGTGTGCCATGGCATCGACGCCATGCCCGACGTACAGCCTGCAATCAGAGAGAAAGTGCAGAGACTATTTGACGAAGGCGGGCTGAAAGCCTTGCAAGATGAAGTCCAGCGCCTCGACCCTGAGTATTTCGCCATCGTCGACCAACAAAATCCACGGAGACTGCAACGTGCTTTGGAGGTCTGCTACCAAACAGGTAGAACATTCACTTCGTTCCGCCCCTGCTTTGGGACCGCCAACAACTCATCGAACGCATCGACAAGCGCGTGGACATAATGATGGAGCAAGGTCTATTGGAAGAAGCCAAGGCGTTGTATACCAAGCGGCACCTGAACGCCTTGAACACTGTGGGTTACAAGGAACTCTTTGCCTATTTCGACGGAGATTGCACCCTCGACGAAGCCGTGGAGCAAATCAAAATCCACACGCGACAATACGCCAAACGACAGATGACGTGGCTGAGGAAAGACACAAGTTATCAGTGGATTATGCCGGAAGACTTTGATAGTACCGTATCAGCCCTTCGGCAGGAGATGGCATGACCTCACCCAGCGTGAGACCATAATCCGCCAGCGTTTCTTCAAGGATGCTTTGGAAATGATAGGCTACTGAGCCTACAAAGCTGATTTTCATGGTTTCGCAGCCCTCAAAACGACGAATGGAAACCTCAACAAAGGCTTTGAAGCAATTCTTCACCAAGTCGTGGATAAAGGGATGGTTTTGGTGCTCACCCACGAACTTTGCAAATGAAGCCAGATACTTGGAAGGCTGCTCGACATGATACAATTGTTGGATGAAACCCTTCAATTCCAAATGAGTGTCAGCTTGGAATTGTTTTCGCAAATCATCAGGCATGAAGCCATAGAAATAGGCACGCACCACTTCCCTGCCGATGTGCATGCCGCTACCTTCATCGCCAACGAGATAGCCCAAAGAAACGGCTCTTTCGACAATGTCATTGCCATCATAAACACACGTTCCGAGAATACAGGCGATACCCTTATCGTGCCCCAATACCGCATGGCATACTGCCATCAAGTCGTGGGTGACATGGATTTCGGCATGGGGGAAACGAGTTTGAAAGACCTCTTTGATGATTTGGCAATTCTGTTCGTTGCCGCAGCCTGTGCCGTAATAATATATGGATTGGATTTCGTTGGGTAGAGACGCGCCGCGGCACGTCTCTACAAGGTCCTGTCGGTCGGAATAATTCGGGTTGAAGCCCTTGGTCACAAAATGGGCTTTGACCTCATGACCCTCCATGAGAATCCATCCCATTTTGGTCGAACCGGCGTCGATGATTAATCTCATGCGGTCACAATTTCAGCTGGACTACGCTTGATAAGTAACGGATAACGTTCAGGATGACGAAGGCTGTCTATTTCCAAGTCAACATTAAGGGCTGGCCATTCAATTGCCTCATTACCGCACATTTGAACGTTTAACACATCATTGATAGATGCATCACGCATCCATGGAATACGGTTGTAAGACAAAAAATAATCCTGTCCACCAACGCTGATCATAATGCCCTGACCATTAATCATCAAGACGCTTACTGATATGTTGTTTGTATTGTTCTTTGAATTGTTCTGCATTTTTCTCTATAATTTTTTGTATGTCATTCAGTTCGTGCCTAGAAAAACCGCCGTTTTTGGCCAATTCAACTTTTGGCTCCAGCCAAAACTTGGCCTCATTGTCGTCAGCCATAACATGAATATGCATCCTTTCTTCCTCATTGGAAAAAATCTTGAAGACATAACCGCTTTCTCTGCCAAAGACAGGACTCATATTGATGAATTTTCTGCAAATATAGACATTATTCGCAAATATAGCTGCAAATAACATTATTTTTAATAGTTTTGCAGTCCAAATTAAAACCAACTGCAAATGAGAAAATGGCGCATTGAAGACTCCGAGGACCTTTACAACGTGAAAGGCTGGGGAGGGAATTATTTCTCCATTAACGAAAAAGGCCACATGGTCGTGACACCCAAAGAAGGCTGTGCCTCCGTCGACCTGCCAGAACTCGTTGACGAACTGTCACTGAGAGATGTCTCGGCACCTATGCTGATACGTTTCCCCGACATCCTCGACGACCGCATCAATAAAATCGACTCGTGTTTCAAGGAAGCGGCCAAGGAATACGAATTCAAGGGCCAGAACTTCGTGGTGATGCCCATCAAGGTGAACCAGATGCGCCCTGTGGTCGAAGAGATCGTCAGCCACGGCAAGAAATGCAACATCGGTCTGGAAGCCGGCTCCAAGCCCGAGCTTCACGCCATCATCGCCCTCGGCACCGACTCCGACTCGCTCATCGTTTGCAATGGTTACAAGGACGAGGAGTTCATCGAGCTCGCCTTGCTCGCCCAAAAGATGGGCCGTAAGATCATCATCGTCATCGAGAAGCTCAACGAGCTGAAGACGACAGCGAAAATCGCCCGTCGCCTGAAGGTCACGCCCAACCTCGGCGTGCGCATCAAGCTGGCCAGCTCGGGCGCAGGCAAATGGGAGGAATCGGGCGGCGACGGCAGCAAGTTCGGCCTGACCTCTTCCGAACTGCTCGAAGCCCTCGACTTCCTTGAGGAACACGACATGAAGGATTGCCTCAAGCTCGTCCACTACCACATCGGTAGCCAGGTCAGCAAAATCAAGAAAATCAACGTGGCCCTGCGTGAGGCCGCACAGTTCTATGTGCAGCTTTACAAGATGGGCTACCATATCGAATACGTCGACATGGGCGGCGGCCTGGGCGTCGACTACGACGGCACCAGTTCCAGCAGCGCCAGCTCAGTCAACTACAGCATCCAGGAATACGCCAACAACGCCATCTACACCATCGTCGACGCCTGCGACAAGAACGAACTCCCCCACCCCAACGTCATCTGCGAGTCGGGTCGTGCCTTGACGGCGCACCACTCCGTGCTCATCTTTGAGGTGCTGGAGAAGACTTCGTTGCCCGAATGGGACGACGACGAGGAACCCGAAGAAAACGACCACGAACTCATCAAGGAACTCTACGAGTCGTGGGACGAGCTTACCAAAAGCTCCTCGTTGGAAATCTGGCATGACGCCCAGGAGATCCGCGAAGAGGCCCTCAACCTGTTCAGCCTCGGCCTGCTCGACCTCAAGTCGCGCGCCAAGGTCGAACGCTTGTTCTGGAGCATCGCCCGCGAGGTGAACCACATCGCCAACAGCCTGAAGCGCGTGCCCGAGGACTTCACCTCGTTGCCGAAACTGCTTGCCGACAAATACTTCTGCAACTTCTCTCTGTTCCAGTCGTTGCCCGACCTCTGGGCCATCGACCAGCTCTTCCCCATCATCCCGATTCAAAGATTGGATGAAAACCCGACCCACCTGGCCACCTTGCAGGACATCACCTGCGACAGCGACGGCAAAATCACCAACTTCGTCGCCAAGTCGACGCAGCACACCATCCCGCTGCATAGCTTCACCGACAAGGAGCATTACTATATCGGTGTGTTCCTCGTGGGTGCCTACCAGGAAATCCTCGGCGACCTCCACAACCTGTTTGGCGACACCAACGCCGTACACGTCTCGGTGGACGAAAAGGGCTACTACATCGACCAAGTCATCGACGGTGAGACCGTGGCCGATGTGCTGGAATATGTGCAATACAGTCCCAAGAAGCTCGTCCGCACGGTGGAGACCTGGGTCACCAAGTGCGTCAAGGAAGGCAAAATCAGCGTTGAAGAAGGCAAAGAGTTCCTTTCGAACTACCGCTCGGGGCTGTACGGATACACCTATTTGGAGTGATGGAACCCTTGGGTAAGCCATGACTAAGCCTTGGGTAAGCCTAGTCTTCCAGCAGCCATGTCATTCCGACGCAGGCCTGCGCGCTGGCGGGCATCTATGGCTGCGGCAAAATTCAGCAGCCATGTCATGCCGACGCTGGATTGTGCGATGGCGGGCATCTATGGCTGCGGACATTTATTTCAGTCCTTTTATCTTGAAACAATGGACTCAGCGGCCATTGAAACATCATAGCTGTCTTCGGAATTCGAGTATTGAACAGGCATAGGAACGAAGGTAGCCATTTCTTCGTCATCCGTCCATTCTTCGCATTGCCTTAGAACAATTTCGAGGGCGCTTTCGGCTTCCTCGGGCGGGTACTTGTATTTCTTCAACAACCGCTTGACCATCTTGCGCATTCCAGCACGGGCTGACTCTTTGTGCTGCCAGTCTATGGTGCGATTCTTGCGTAATGCCTCAGTCAATTCCTTGGTCATCTCAACCAAGGTGTCGTTCTCGTAGAAATCCTTTACGGCCTGCGGACGCGACAGGGCATCGTAGAAGGCTTTTTCCTCATCGTTGAGGCCAAGGTCGTTGCCTTGTTGCTCGGTTTCCTTGATTTGTGAGGCGAGCTTCAGCAACTCTTGAATGACCTCTTCGTTGGTGAGCATGCCTTTCAGGTAGTTGCTCAGGGCATTGTTTAACAGCTCAGAGAATTTCTCGCTCTGCACCAGGTTTTTGTGCTGGAAGGCTTTCACCTTTTCCTTCAGCAGGCTTTCCAAAATCTGGATGGAGATGTTCTTCTCTTTCATCTTGGACAGCTCGTCAAGGAAGGCTGGGTCGCTGAGCGAGAACTCCTTGCCTTCGTTCTGGAAGAGGTTGATGACGCCCTCACTCTTTACGCTCTGCTTCATCAGCTCACGGACACGCTCATCGATGTCCTTCTTGGTTATCTTTCCTTTTCCATTCAGACGCATGAGCATCACGCGGACGGTCTCGAAATAGGCACTTTCCCATCGTTGCGAGTCGGTCAGAAGGCTACGGCACAAGGTGATGGACTGATGCAACAAGGTGGCGTGCTTCATGAAGTCGTTCTTCTTATCCTGTCGCTCGATGGCCAACAAGAAGTTGGTGCCGCCCTTGATAAGCTCGGCACGCTTCAAGTCTGAAGCATCCCTGAACTTCGAGTAGTCGAAGCCGTGCATAAGGTCGCGGCAAATTTCCAATTCTTCCTGGAACTTTTGCAGAGCGGTGGTCTTGATGTTGGGGTCGCCGAACTTCTGGCGGTCGTTGCTGGTGTAGAATTTCATAGCCTGTTTCAAGGCTTGCGCGATACCGATGTAATCGACAACCAGACCGCCTTCCTTGCCTTTGAAGACACGATTGACGCGAGCTATGGCTTGCATGAGGTTGTGGCCGCTCATCGGCTTGAAGACATACATGGTGGCGAGGCTGGGTACATCGAAGCCTGTGAGCCACATATCAACGACGATGGCAATCTTCATCGGGTCATCATCGTCCTTGAACTTCTTGGCCAACTCTTGCTTGTACTGCTTGTTGCCGATGATGTCGCGCCACTCCTCGGGGTCGTTGTTGCCGCTGGTCATCACACACTTGACTTTCTCGGTCCAAGTGGGACGCAGTTGCAGCAGGCGCTTATATATCTTGATGGCTATGGGGCGGCTGTAGGCGACTATCATGGCCTTGCCCGTCAGCTCCTGCTGGCGGTAGTTCTCGTAGTGGCTGAGGATGTCGTTTACCAACGAATCGATGGTGGAATCGGCACCCAACAGCTCTTCGAGATGGGACAGGTCGCGCTTGCTCTTCTCTATTTGGCTGGCATCGGCGCCTTCCATCTCCAAAAGTTCATATTCTTGATCGATGAGCTTCAATGTTTCTTCGTCGAGCTTCAGGTTGATGACACGGCTCTCATAATAGACAGGCACGGTGGCGTGGTCGAGTACGCTCTGGGTCATGTCGTAAACATCGATGCAGTCGCCGAAGACTTCGATGGTGTTGCGGTCTTTCAATGCCACTGGGGTACCCGTGAAGCCTATGAAAGAGGCGTTCGGCAAGGAGTCGTGTATCAGTCGGGCGGTACCGACACTCACCTTACCCGTCACAGGATCCACTTTCTCTTCGAAGCCGTATTGCCCACGATGGGCTTCATCGCTCATCACGATGATGTTACGGCGGGTGGACAGGGGTGCATCGTATTCCTCGAACTTCTGCATGGTGGTGAAGATGATGCCGTTGGCCGTGCGACCTTCAAGCAGCTCACGCAGATGTTCCCTTGTAGTGGCTTGCACAGGTTTCTGACGCAAGAAGTCCTGACATTTGGCGAACTGACCATAAAGTTGGTTGTCGAGGTCGTTGCGATCGGTGATGACCACGATGGTAGGCTGTGATACGGCCGACTGGAGCAAATGAGAATAGAACACCATCGAGAGGCTCTTGCCGCTGCCCTGTGTGTGCCAAAACACACCAATCTTGCCGTCGCCAGTGACAGCATTGCGCGTGCGCTGGATGGCTTTGTTGACGGCGAAATACTGGTGGTAGCCCGCCAGAATCTTATAGTCTTTGCCTTCGTCCTTACAATAGCAGACGAAGTTCTTGATGATATCGATGAGGCGGTCTTTGCGGAACATGCCTTCAAAGAACACGTCGTAGTCGACGACCTCGGTGCTTTCGTACACGCCGTCTTTGGACTTCCATTGCATATAGCGGTCTTCGCTGGAGGTGATGGTGCCAGCCTTGGACTCGGCCATGTCGCTCATCACGCAGAAGACGTTATAGGTGAACATGGTGGGGATTTCCTTCATGTAGTTCTTCAGCTGGCGGTAGGCTGCGCTGGCGTCGGTCTCTTCGCGTGAAGGCGACTTCAGTTCCATAAGCACAATGGGGAGACCGTTGAGGAATAGGATAAGGTCGGCGCGTTTCTTGGACTTCTCCACGTAGGTCCACTGGTTGACCAAGAGGAAGTCGTTGTTGGCGGCGTTCTTATAGTCTGCCAGATACACGATGTCGTTTTTCAACTCGTGACCGTTGTGAAAGGTTACCTCCACACCATGTTGCAGATAGTCCATGAAAAGCTCATTGTTCTGCACCATGTTGCCGGCTTCGATGTGGAGCAGCTTGCGTTCTGCCTCATCGATGGCCGACTTGGGAAGCGAAGGGTTGATGTCTTTCAGTTTCTCGCGCAGGCGTTCGAGATAGAGCGGGCAGTAATAGTCCTTGTCTTCATAGTTGGCTTGAATATCGTAGCCGTTGAGGTAGTTGTATTCCAACCGCTCGGTGAACAGTTCGATGAGCGTCTGCTCGTAATGGTCTTCGTTGTAGTCTGACATAGCTTTACTGATTATCCTTAGATTATATTAAACCATCGTCCAAAAGGAAAGGGATGACACCGATGTGAAGGATGCCGTCGTCGTCCGTCCATGGTTTTGACAAGCCATCGGTAATGACAACTTTGCGGAAGAAATCGCCGGAGTTTTTCAGCGAGAAGGTTTCCTGCAGGCGCTTTTCCTCGGTATCAATGTTCAATGCTGACTGGATGTAGATTTTCTCCTTGCCGGTGTTGACGATGAAATCGATTTCGTATTGCGATTGCTGGCGTTTGCCGTCTTTGACGCGCACTATCTCCACCACGCCCACATCGACGCTATAGCCTCTTCGTATCAATTCGAGAAAGATCAGGTTCTCCATGAGATGCGACTTCTCTTGTTGCCTGAAATTGAGGCGGGCATTGCGCAGTCCCAAATCCATGGCATAGTATTTCTGGGTGTTCTCAAAATAGCGTTTCCCTTTCACGTCATATCTTTTTGAGCCAACGAAAAGGAAGGCATCCTCCAAATAGTCAAGATAGTTCTTTATGGTATGGTCGGAAGTGTTTTTGTGCATCAGCGAGCCTGCGCTGTTGGCCAGGTTGTGGGGATTGGTGAAAGAGCCGACTGCCGAAGACAAAGCGTCGATTACAGCCTCCAGCACCTCGTCGTCTTTCAGATTATAGCGTTCCACTATGTCCTTGACGTAAACCTTTTTGAACAGACCGGCGAGATAGGCTCGTTTTCCCTTTTCCTCGGGTTCGAGCACCGCCAGCGGCATGCCTCCGAAGGTGAGGTATTGCTCCAAGGCATCGGCTTTTTCCATGCCCGAAACGGGATAAAACTCTTTGAATGACAGAGGGAACACTTTGATTTCGGAGCCTCGGTCGCGGAAGTTGGTGACAATGTCTTTCGACAACATCTTTGAGTTGGACCCAGTGACATACACATCCAGGTTGGGACGTGCCGCCAAGTCGTTCAAAATGTCGTAGAAAGTGGTATAGAGCAGGTCGCGGTCTTCTTCGGGTACCAGACGCTCGTCGATTTCCGAGTTCTTGATTTTGTATGACAATTGGATTTCGTCGATGAAGACATAGTATTTCTTGTCCAGGTTTGAGGTGCGGCCGACGACATGCTCGAACAGGGTTTCGGGGTTTCTGAATGCCACATCCGACTTTCTGTCTAAAGCGATTTCCACAAAAGCATCTTCTGGAACGCCTTCTTTCAAGAGGTGGTTCTTGTAAAGGGTGGAGAGCAGGAACGACTTGCCGCAACGCCGTATGCCAGTGATGATTTTTACCTTTCCGTTCCAGCGTTTCGCAAGTAGTTCATTTACATATTGTTCGCGTTCGATTATCATGATAAATCTGTTGTTCTACTGCAAAAACAGTCATCATTTACGACAGTTTTTGCAGTACAAAGATACAGCTTTTTTCATTACTCGCTCAAAATCATACAATTTATTCATTAAAATCAATGCATTTCTATTTCATTCACTTTCAGTTCGCCCGACATCAAGCGGGGCAGCAGCGTGTCGCGGAGCTGAGCGAGGCGGCGGGATTCTTGGTCAAGTGTCTTTATCTGGCCATCCATTTTACTACAAACATTGTCAAATTTGGCCATTGTTTCCTTATCTGGAATAAGGATGGTCAAATCTTCCAATGTTTTTTTATTGATACATCCGAAAACAGTTCCTTCTCCGTTAAATCTATCAAATACAGGTTGTAGGTTTTGCATCAAATAGAGCATAAATGAATTATTTCCGTCCTTCGATTGTACGGACGCTAAACCACGGCCAATGCAACACCTTTCTCCTGCAACATTAATGTCTCCTACAGGAGCCCTTACGCTCAACAAAACGCTATCAATCTCGGCAAATCTCTTTGCTTCTGTGGTGTACATATTTCTCGTGGGAAACCTGAAACCAAATTCAGCACGTCCTTGATAAAAAACATCTCCTTCTCCCGTCACATTATAACTAGAACCTGACGGTGATGTTCCCATTGTGATATTCGCTATCTCTGAAAGTGCTCCCACTGTCCAACCTTTCGGTATCATCCCCATTTCACTCTCCACAAACTCGCCATCCTTAAAAGGCTCAAAATCAACAAACCATGACTTGAATAAGGCTTGGGCTTGCTGCTCTAAATTATCATTTATAAGTTTCAACAACCACAAAACAAAGCATGTCAACAAGAGAAACGAAAAAGCGAAATTATCATTTATACGGCTATTACAACTTATCTTAGAGTCAAGGGAATATAGAATTGAAGAGATCCTTTTTTGTTCATACAAAGGAGGAAGGAAAACAGACAAATCCTCGATATCCGAAGGCCTAATGGTTGGATATGTGGAAACAGCCTGTTCACCAATGGCATGTAGATGATTAACTATATCATTTTGTGTCAGATAATAGTAAAGAAAACGGGAATCAACAATTTTAGCATTTACTGTAATTACAACGAAACCTGTAGAAACCAAAAGGTTAGACGGTGGATTATCCATGTAACCATAATGGCAAAGATTTGGTCTAACAGCAGAGAATATGATGTCACCTTTTTTCACTTTTCTTCTTGCTCTACTTGGTAGGCCTTCGTTTCCATTGAACAAACCTATGTTTGAAATCTGATTCATGGTAATACTACCTGTATCTAGATATTGTATGATTTGCCAATTCTCAGACAAAGAGTATTGCGACACATTTGTTTGTGCAATTTCACCTAATTTATATTCTTTCCACTCTTCCATAAATGAGAGTTTTTAGGTTTAATTAACTGATTTTTAGTTCACCAGACA
This sequence comes from uncultured Bacteroidia bacterium, assembly GCA_902789915.1. Taxonomy (GTDB): domain Bacteria; phylum Bacteroidota; class Bacteroidia; order Bacteroidales; family F082; genus Limimorpha. The sequence continues at coordinate 24,421 of CADAPW010000033.1, forward strand.
TCAATTTTGGCAATAATGTGTCGCGGATTGATGCCAATCGAGTTGTTTCCACATTGTTGTGTTTGGTTTTCGCAAGAATCCTCGAATAAACCTGATTAAAGTTGTGGATGACATCAATTGGAGGATAAACAACCTTGATGAGAGAGAAATCTTTGTAGGTCAAAGATTGCCTCACTCCGCCAATTGCCCTCGCTTTTACTTCTTCCTTGAAGGTCTCAGTACGACGGAATAAATCGAAGAAGTATTGGTAATCATCTTCACACCTAAACACAACATATACAGGGCTAACGCATCCATCAAAACCATACTCATTCATTCCAAGAGAACCGATATTGACACGTGCAGGGTTATATGCAAAATATGTAGGCTTCACAACAATGTACTTGGAAATGCTCTCACTAAACACCTGTTTGGTGAAATATTCCTCAGAAAGCACAAGTTCGCCGGTTGTTATAGGCGACAACACTTTTACATCGATTCTTTCCTTAACTTTTTCATTCACCTGTGTTGTAATCTCACCAAGTTGTTTTACCGACCATCCACGAGGTATCATTCCTAGTTCTGAATCTTCAAATTTGTCACCCTTAAATGGCTCAAAATCAATAAACCAAGACTTATACAAAGCCTGGGCTTGTTGTTGCAAATTATCATTTATCCGACGGTTGCATTCGATTTTATCATCTAAAGATGATAGGATGCCAGCAACGCTATTTTGAATCTTAATATCGGGAATAGATACTTTTAAATTTCTAATTTCTTCCATGTTAAGATGAGCAACAACAGCACCGTTTGCATTATTTTTTAATCTATGCTGGATTTCATCTGACAATAAATAATAAACTAAAAACATTGGATTAACCATGCTTTTGTTTGCTCTAATAAGCACCACTCTTTGCCCTAAACAGACTTTTTGGCCTGGCATTATAATCGCAGCATTACCCACAGGTGCTTCTCGAGCTAAGATTATATCACCTTCGGATGGGACCGCTCTTTCATTACGGGCATTATAAACCTCATCGTTAACTCTGTGAACCCCTTGCAAGAGTAGTCGCCCTTTTCCAACATTTGGAGTTCGGATAAGAGGATAGCCATAGCCCTCATTTTTAGCTGTTGAATGTGGGCAATCAACAATCAATTCACATATTTCTTTTAGTTTCCACTCTTCCATAAATGAGAGTTTATCGTCTATTTGGAGGCAAAAATACTCTTTTTTTCATTGGTTTTTGCCCATTCAACTCAAAAAACGCCGATGAGACAGTTTCACATTATTCTGGTTGACCATGGCATAGTGCATAGTGGTGTCGATTTTGACGTGACCGAGGAGCTTCTGCACCTGCTCGACGGGCATACCTTTGTCGATGGCCATGGTTGCCAATGTCCTGCGGAACTTGTGAGGATGCACCCTTGGCACCTTGGCTTCCTTGCCAATCTTGCGCAAACGCACCTCCACGCCAGAGATTTGCAGCCGACGATGCGGCTTGGCCAATGAGACGAACAGCGCCTTGTTTTTGTCGCGGCGGGTGTTGAGGTACTCCTGCAGATGTATCTTGGCGCGAGCATTGAAATAGACGATGCGTTCCTTGTTGCCTTTTCCGAAGACGATACATTCTCGCTCGTTGAAGTTGACATCCTCACGGTTGAGCTTGACCAACTCGCCAACACGCATACCCGTGGAGGCCAAGAGGTCAATCATGGCGAGGTCGCGGGGATGGACACAGGTGTCGCGCAGGTTCTCCAAGGACTCATCGGTCAAGACTTCTTTGACTTGTGCGCCGGTCTTCACTTTATGGATGCGACGCACAGGACTTTTGATGATGTAGTCCTCTTCTTCGAGCCAGGCGAAGAAGGACGAGAAGATGCGGCGTACATTGTCGACCGTGACGCGACTGGCCTTACGCTTGCGCTGGAACACGGCAAGATAGGCGCGGATGTCTTCGGTGGTGTATTCCGTCACCCGCTTGGGCATGGTCTTGTAGAGCTGCTGGATGGTGTTGCCATAATAGCGGACGGTCGGGCCGCTGCAGCCTTCGACCTGTTTGGCCGAGAGGAAGGAATGCATAAGGCTTTCGTTGGTTTCGTCGGTGGCCTGCTGGGTTTCTTCGTCAGCAGTGATGTTGTACTTGCTGACGACACGCAGCAGTACACCATTCAGCAATGCCATTTGTTCGACATTCAAAGCCTCAGCCATGGCGTTGCTGATTTCTACGATCATTTTTTCTTTCATGGGTTCTTCGTATTTAGGTTGTTAAACATCCTATAACGAAGACCGCTGATTATATTCTTATACAGTGAAGCCTATATTGCCCAGCTGCTTGCGGATTTCATCCTCCAGCTGATGGCTTTGCTCAAACAGGTCGTGGAGTTCGGTTGTGAGCCGTTGCATCTTCTCCTCGAAGGGTTCGCCGTCGTCTTCTTGCTCAGCGATGCCAACATAGCGGCCGGGAGTGAGAATGAAGTCTTGTGCGCCTATCTCTTCGAGGGTCTTCACGGCACAGTAGCCTTTTTCGTCTTGGAGAGTCCCGTTGCGGTAGTCGGTGAAGGTCTGGGCGATGCGGTTGATGTCGTCTTCGGTCAGCTCACGAAGTTTGCGGGTGACCATGGTGCCCATGTTGCGGGCATCGATGAAGACGACATTGCCCGGTTGGGATTTCTGGCGGTTGAGGAACCACAGACATACGGGAATGCCAGTGCTGTAGAACAATTGGCTTGGCAGGGCAACGATGCCTTCCACGAGGTCGGCCTGCAAGATGTTCTTACGGATTTCGCCTTCGCCTCCGCTCTGGCTGCTCAGCGAGCCGTTGGCCAGCACCATGCCGATGCGTCCCGAAGGCGACAGGTGGCTGATCATGTGTTCCAGCCAGGCAAAGTTAGCGTTGCCCGCTGGTGGGATGCCGTATTTCCAACGGACATCTTCTTGGAGCTTATCGGCACCCCAGTCGCTCATGTTGAAAGGTGGATTGGCCATCACGAAGTCAGCTTTCAACGTGGGGTGACGGTCATCAAAGAAGGTGTCGGCGTTGCGGTCACCCAGGTCGGCCTCGATGCCACGGATGGCGAGGTTCATCATGGCCATCTTGCGGGTGTTGGCGTTGATTTCCTGACCGAAAATGCTGAGGTTCTTGATGTCGCCCTGATGATGCTTGACGAAGTCGGCACTCTGGACAAACATGCCGCCGCTTCCCATGGCGGGGTCGTAGCAGCGGCCTTTGTATGGCTGCAGCACCGCCACGATGGTGCGGACGATGCAACTGGGCGTGTAAAATTCTCCTGCGTTCTTGCCTTCGAGCGAGGCGAACTTGGAGAGGCAGTATTCGTAGGTACGGCCCAAAAGGTCTTTGTTCTCTTCCTGTTTGCCCAACTCGATGGTGTTGGTAAAGAGGTCGACGACATCGCCGAGACGACGCTTGTCAAGCTCGGGACGGGCAAAGTTTTTGGGCAAGATGCCTTTGAGGCGGTCGTTCTCTTTCTCGATTTCCATCATGGCGTTGTCGATGACCTTGCCAATCTCTGGGGTGTGGGCGGCTTCGGCGATGACGCTCCAGCGGGCATCGGCGGGCACGTAGAAGATGTTTTCGGACACGTATTCGTCCTTATCCTCCTCGAAGCCGTCGCCTTCGTCGACCAGCTGTTGGTGTTTCACATCGAAGCAGTCGGATATGTATTTCAGGAAAATAAGGCCGAGCACCACGTTTTTATACTCTGCCGCGTCGATGGAGCCGCGCAGCAGGTCGGCAGCTTTCCATATCTTGTCTTCAAAGCCTATGTCGGCTGTGTTTGTCTTTGCCATACGATAATGATTTAATGCGCAAAAGTAGGGAAAAAACTATAAAACTCAAATCGTCCGTCATTTTCCCCTTGCAAATCTCAAAAATATTTCTATCTTTGCACTCATGTCGCCCAACCTAAGGCAACACAAGTCAATACTAATTCTAATAATATGATACACAGCGATTCCCGATATATAGCAAGGAAAATGCCCGCGTCAACAGCTACGGCGGCACGGGCAAGAGCACTGCGTCACGCTCGCCCAAGACCAATCAGTAGCGCGACGACAATGGCCGCCCCAACCCAGTGTTGAGGCGGCCATTTTTTTGAGACGGTGCAAGCATCGTCTCTACATTTTATTCGAACATCTTCTCAATCACGTCCTTGTACTTCGCCGTGGCGACCTTACGTTTGATTTTGAGCGTCGGGGTCAGCATGCCGTTGGCGATGCTCCATTCGTCGGCGAGAAGGACTTGCTTCTTGATCTTCTCGGTCTCGCCCAAGCCCTTGTTCAACTCGTTGACTTCCTTGGCGTAGAGCTTCAGCACCTCGGGATGTTGGATCATCTCCCCGTTGGTGGTGTATGCAATTCCCTTTTCAGCACACCAAGCCTTCAGGTCGGTGAAGCTCGGGATGATGAGGGCACCGGCGAACTTCTGGTTTTCGCCCACCACCAAAATCTGCTCTATCAGCTTGGAGGAGCTGAACTTGGCTTCGATGACGTCGGGGTTGATGTATTTGCCGCCCGAGGTCTTGAAGAGGCTCTTGATACGGCCCGTGATTCTCAAACGGTTGTATTGGTCAATCTCACCCATGTCGCCCGTGTGGAACCAGCCCTCCTCGTCGATGACTTCCTTGGTCAGCTCGGGTTTCTTGTAGTAGCCCATCATCACGTTGTGGCCACGGCAGATGATTTCGCCATTGTCGGCAATCTTCACCTCGGTGCCGGGCAGCGGCTGTCCCACGTAGCCCACCTCACGGCCGTGGGGGTTGCGGTTGCTGACGGCGATGACGGGCGAGGTCTCGGTCAAGCCATAACCTTCAAACACCGGCATCTTGATGGCGGAGAAGAAGCCAGCGATCTTCTGCGAGATGGCGGCGGCACCCGACACGATGATGTCAAAGTTCTCGGCACCGATGTTCGCGCGAATCTTACTGTAAACCAACTTGTCGGCAATGGCCAGTTTCAGGTCATAGAACCAATTGCGGCTCACCGCATCAATCTTGTAGCGTTCACCGAGGTGCAAGGCCCAGAAGAAGATGGTCTTAGCGAGGCCCTTCTGTTTCTTTCCCGACTGGTAGATGGCGTCGTAGAAGCGTTCCAGCACTCGCGGCACGGCACACATCATCGTGGGATGCACCTCGCGCATGTCGCTGGCGATGGTGCCCAAGCTCTCGGCATAATAAATCGACATGCCACGATATTGGTAGCAATAGTTCAGCGCACGCTCGTAGGCATGGCACACGGGCAGGAAGCTGAACGCCTTGTTGGAAGTGTCGCTGATGGTATAATGGAAATTCGGGAACTGGTTCATCAGGTTGTGGTGCGAGAGCATCACGCCCTTGGGTGTTCCCGTCGTGCCCGAGGTATAGA
>CADAPW010000034.1 GCA_902789915.1 uncultured Bacteroidia bacterium
GTGAGCATCTGCACGCCCAACTACCTGCACGACGCCCACATGCGCTATGGCCTGCGCCTCGGTGCCGACGTCATCTGCGAGAAGCCCCTCGTGCTCAACCCGTGGAACATCGACGCCTTGCAGAAGGTGGAACAACGTCAGGGACATAAGATCAACACCATCCTCCAGCTGCGCTTGCACGACAAGATCGTCGCCTTGAAAAAGAAAGTCGAGGAAGGCCCTAAAGACAAGATCTACGACATCGACTTAACTTACATCACCTCGCGCGGCAACTGGTACTACGCCTCGTGGAAGGGCGACATCAACAAGAGCGGCGGCATTGCTACCAACATCGGTGTGCACTTCTACGACATGCTGAGCTGGATTTTCGGCGATGTGCAGAAGAACATCGTCCACGTGGCCTCGCACGACCGTGTGGCGGGCTATCTGGAACTGAAACGCGCCCGCGTGCGTTATTTCCTCAGCATCAACGGCGACACCTTGCCGCCTAACGCCGTGGAAGGCGAGAAGCGCACCTATCGCACCATCATGATTGACGGCGAAGAGTTCGAGTTCAGCCAAGGCTTCACCGAGTTGCACACCAAGAGTTATGAGAACATCTTGGCTGGCCACGGTTTCGGTTTGGAAGATGCGCGTCGTTGCATCGACATCGTCTATGAGATCCGCAACGCCAAGCCCGTCGGTCTCATCGGCGACTATCATCCCATGGCGAAGCTGCCTTTGAGTGGACATCCGTTTGGATGGAAATAATCTTGTAGAGACGCGATTAATCGCGTCTCTACCAATCATTTAAAACAAAACCTATGAACATCGCAGTAGCAGGCACAGGCTACGTAGGCCTAAGCATAGCCACCTTGTTGGCACAACACAACCACGTCACCGCCGTGGACGTCATCCCCGAAAAGGTCGACCTCATCAACCAGAAGAAGTCGCCCATCCAGGATGAATATATAGAGAAATACCTTGCCGAGAAGGACCTCGACCTCACCGCCACCCTCGACGGCGCAGCGGCTTATAAAGACGCCGAGTTCGTCGTCATCGCCGCGCCCACCAACTACGACCCGCAGAAGAACTTCTTCGACACGAGCCACGTGGAAGAGGTCATAGACCTCGTTCTCAGCGTCAACCCCGACGCGGTGATGGTCATCAAGAGCACCATCCCCGTGGGCTACACCCGTAGCCTCTACGTGAAATATGCCGCCAAGGGCGTCAAGAAGTTCAACCTGCTGTTCTCGCCTGAGTTCTTGCGCGAGAGCAAGGCCCTCTACGACAACCTCTATCCCAGCCGCATCATCGTGGGATATCCCAAGCAAATCATGGGCTTCGACGAAGAGAACGACGCCATCATGAAGATGGTCAGCGTCGACCTTGAGGCCAAGGCGCACCAGTTTGCCGCCTTGTTGCAACAAGGTGCCATCAAGGAAGACGTGCCCGTGCTCTTCATGGGGATGAAAGAGGCCGAGGCGGTGAAGCTCTTCGCCAACACTTATCTCGCCTTGCGCGTGAGTTACTTCAACGAACTGGACACCTACGCCGAGGTGAAGGGTCTCGACACCCAAGCCATTATCGACGGCATCTGCCTCGACCCGCGTATTGGCAGCCATTACAACAACCCGTCGTTCGGCTATGGCGGCTACTGTCTGCCTAAGGACACCAAGCAGCTCCTTGCCAACTACGAGGACGTGCCTGAGGACCTCATCCGCGCCATCGTGGAGAGCAACCGCACCCGCAAGGACTTCATCGCCGACCAGGTGCTGAAGAAGGCAGGCTACTACGACTACTACGATCAAGGCCAATATAATGCCGCCAACGAACATCATTGTGTCATCGGCGTGTACCGTCTGACGATGAAGTCGAACAGCGACAATTTCCGCCAAAGCAGCATCCAAGGCGTGATGAAGCGCATCAAGGCCAAGGGCGCCGAGGTCATCATCTACGAGCCGACGTTGCCCGAAGGCACGACGTTCTTCGGCAGCCTCGTCGTCAACGACATGGCGAAGTTCAAGGCCATGAGCCAGGCCATCATCGCCAACCGTTACGACAGTGTCCTTGATGATGTGAAGGAGAAGGTCTATACTCGGGATATCTTTAAGAGGGATTAAAGAGTGTGTTTTTGTCGTGGAATTATTTTTTGTCAAGAATTAGAGAATTAAGAGAAAGAGATACTGAAGAGCTGCACCTTCGGTGCGAGGAATGAGAGGAATGAAAATCAGAGTTTTTCCCTCACCAATTCCACAAGAATTCAAAAAAAGGAGACCCAAACGAAGACACGAAATGGCAAATTCTAAAATACTCTAAATTTTTGATAGGAAGAAATTTGATAGAAAGAAAAAGGAAGAAAAAAAGCCATCAAAAAACTTAAATATGGGTGGTCTATTATATCCAAAGGAAAGCAGCACCCTTCTCGGACTTGCGATTCAACTTCACAAAGAGCTGGGATGCGGGTTTAAGGAGAAAGTCTATCAAGACGCGTTTGAAGTGCTGTTGCAGGAAAATGACATTCCTTATGAAAGAGAGAAACATATCGTGATGGTTTATCATGGCGTTCAGTTGAAGCATGATTTCTTCTATGACTTTCTCTGTTACAATAAGATTGGGGTTGAGCTTAAGGCATGTAACGAAATCACAGGGGAGTTTCAGAGTCAACTTATTAATTATCTACATGTAGGCAAGCAACAACTTGGTCTGCTTTTGAATTTTGGTGCAGAAAGCCTTGAGTATAAGTGGATACCGAATAAACCTGATTATAAAAGGAATAGTTAAGAAAATGATGTTGTATATATAAGAATTAGAGAATTAAGAGAAAGAGATTCTGAAGAGCTACACCTTCGGTGCAAGGATAGAGAAGACGGAAAATCACAGATTTTCCCTCTCCAATTCCACAAGAATTCAAAAAAAGGAGACCCAAACGAAGACCCGAAATGGCAAATTCTAAAATTCTCTAAATTCTTGATAGAAAAAAGGAAAGATAATAAATTCACAGAAAGTGTAATCTGAAATCTTTATGTTCAAGAAAATTCTCTTCATCCTTTCATTCTTATTCATGACGATTATGATATCCTCCGCCCAGACCATCTACCAGAAAGACCGCTGGGGTGCGAAGCTCTTCTACATCGAAGACAACACCATTCGGCAGAAGGACCGCTGGGGAGACAAACTGGTGTGGTATGACGCAGAGCAGCAGACCGTCCATCAAAAAGACCGTTGGGGTGCCAAGTTGCTGTATATCGACGGCAACACGGTGAGGATGAAAGACCGCTGGGGCGAGGCGTTGTTGTATTTCGACGGACAGACCATCCGACAGAAAGACCGCTGGGGCACGCCGCTGTATTATCTCGACGGCAACGTCCTGAAACAAAAAGACCGCTGGGGACAAGCCGTGTATTATTTTGATTTTGAACCGACGAAGTGGGTTTTGGCAACATTGTTGCTCCTTTAGTCTTTATTAAAAGGAAGCAAATCTTACATAAATCATGACATAAATAACCTGTGCAGTTTACCCTTATCGCTCGCTCGCTTGCCAACGCTTCGATGAAGCGTCATCGGCAAGCCCGATTAGGGCAAGCCGATTGGGTAAATTAGATAGAAAAAGATTTGATATAGATTTGTTTACGATTTGTTTCCAATAATAAGAATTCATAAACTACCATGGAGTTCCTACTAAACCATTGGCTCGACATAGTGACCACCGCCCTCGGCCTCGCTTACATCCTCTTGGAGTATAAAGCCAGCGTCTGGATGTGGGTCGTGGGTTTCGTGATGCAGAGCCTGGGCATCGTCCTCTATTACCAAAAGGGCCTTTACGCCGACTGCGGCATGGAATTCTACTACCTCGCCATGACGGTCTACGGCTTCATTGTCTGGATGCGCCACAAGCAAAAAACGGCCGAACTACCCATACGCCACATGCCACGGAAGATGGCCTTCGTCTGGCTCGGCCTCGCTGCCTTGATTTGGGCCGCCATCTATTTTCTGCTGTCACGATTCACCAACAGCACTGTCCCTGTGCTGGACGCTTTCACCACAGCCTTGAGCATCGTGGGCATCTGGGCTTTGGCCAGGAAATACCTGGAGCAGTGGTTCGTGTGGATTGTGGTGGATGTCGTCACCTGCGGGTTGTATTTCTACAAGGACATCCCTTTCAAGGCCTCGCTTTATGGCCTGTATGTCATCATCGCCGTCTTCGGCTACCTCAAATGGAAGCGGATGATGGAAAACGAAACAGTTGAACAAGTTGTTGAATAATAATATAAACCTCTAAATATCAAAGTTATGCAAAGTGAAATGACACATATCCGACAAGGCATTGAGCAATGCAAGTCGAGGGGTGAAATGATGAGTGCGCCGAATTTTGGAGGCCAGGATGTCACCGTCAAGGAAACCCTGCTGAATCCTTTGGGACTCTTCCGCTATCGCCGCAACTACAGAATCAGCTTTAACAACGGCGACTGGATTCTCATCGAATACTGCTCGAAACGCAGCAACCTCTTGGCATTGAAAAGTCCACACCGCAGCGAGGTAAAGGTCACCTGCAGCGACCCGTCGCTGAATTTCACTGATAGTTGGGACGAAAAAGCTTGATACGCTGAATGTTTAACAAGACCGACCCATCATATTTCGACGGCGAATGGACTTTTGAAAAGACCGAGCGCGCCGTCATCGGGCTTTGCAAGGTCCTGGACCGTTATGCCCATAAGTTGACGCTGGAGGACTTACAGGAGGACTCCCGTTGTTCCAGGATACCTAACCTCAGTTTGGAACGGGTGCAGGAAGTCATCGCCGACGTGGAAGCCAAGCTCTGGCGCGGCGTGAAGCCTATCGACAACGAGGTCATCTACCACACCGGGCCGCATCACGACGACATTATGCTGGGCATCATGCCCTTCATCATGAGGCAGCTGCGCTCGCCCCATAACCAGGTGCATTTTGCCATCATGACCTCGGGCTTCCACTCAGTCACCGACGAGTTCCTGCTTGAAGCCCTGTTTGACACCTTGAGCCTGCTGCGCCGTGGTCTCATCCAGATGGTGAATTATCCCGACTTCTTTGAGCAAGGCTACCGTTTCAAGCAGGAGAAGGACATTCACCACTACCTCGACAACGTGGCCCGCAAGAACCCTAATGGGATGCGACGCGGCTTCTGTCACCGCATCTTGCGCGATGCCGTGGGACTGTGGCACTTGAAGAGCGTGGCTGAGTTGGAGCAGCGCCTTGAAATAGAGATAGAATCTTTACAGAAAGGTCTGCCCAACAGTCCTGAGCTGCAGCAGCTGAAAGGCCAAGTCCGTGAGTTCGAGGAAGAACTCGTCTGGGCCTACGCCGGCACCGCCTTGGACCATATCCATCATCTGCGGTTAGGGTTGTATAATGATAAAACCGAGGTCCCTGAGCCTGTCGAAGGGCCGACCCTTAATGAATCAACCCAAGTTAAACCGGCCTTTCGACAGGCTCAGGGGCCTTGGTCACCCAACCTCGAGCGTGATGTCCTCCCCATCCTCACCCAACTCCGTGCCATCCATCCCACCGTCATCACCGTGGCCATGGACTCGGTAGGCTTGGCGCCCAAGACCCATTACAAGGTCATGCGAACCATCGCCGAGGCCGTCAGGCTGTGGAACGAGGAGGAAGACCTGAGCAAGTTGCGCATCTTCGGTTACCGTAACGTTTGGTCGACCTATCATCCTGCCGAAGCCAACGTGTACGTGCCCGTTTCGCTCAACACCATGGCTGTGTTCGAGAAGGCCTTCAAGGACAGCTACCTGACACAAGTCAAGGCGGAGTTTCCCAATCCCGACTTCGACGGTCCCTTCAGCGAGCTGGCGGAGCAGATCTGGGCGAAGCAGTACAAAGACATACAACTCATCCTCGGAAAGGACTTCTTCTACGAGAACGCCCATCCCTTGGTCCGCGCCACGCACGGCTTGCTGTTCCTGAAGGAGATGACTGTGGAGGAGTTTTTGTCTGAGACGATGTAAATGAGATGTATCATCAGAAAAATAAAAACAATGACTCAACTAAACGAAGATGAACACCAAGCTCAAATGGAGGACATGAAATCCTTCGACGAGCAGATGCCTTGCGTTGGTATTTTCTGCTATGACCCAGAAGATCATAGCTTGTTTGGAGTGCGAAAAAAAGAGCTTACTCCGCGCGAAGTGGAGGAAGCCGCAGAAAAAGGCAAGCCTTTCATCAACTATCCGCATCTGCATCGTCAGGTTTGGTCTAAGGAGTATTTCCGTGCGTTAGCCAAGCATTCTGAAACGAAATTCAAAGGTGATTATACACAGATACCTCGTGGTAGAGTGGCTTGGACGATTGACAAGTTTATCGTGCTTGTTGGCCATTGGGCAGAGCCTATACAGGAGGAACTGACGGCTTTGCTTGAAAAGGAGTTCTCATTGCCTTATTTTGAGTTTGTATATGATGAGCACTGGGACCTTGGCCATGGTTGGTCAGGTGACATGCCCACAAGCCGATAAACTCTAAACTAACAACTGACTCTCAACTTTAAACTCTAAACTAAATGAAAGGAATCGTTCTCGCCGGAGGCTCCGGCACAAGATTATACCCCATCACCAAGGGTGTCAGCAAACAATTGTTACCCATTTACGACAAGCCGATGGTGTATTACCCCATCTCGGCTTTGATGCTTGCGGGCATCAGGGATATATTGATCATCAGCACGCCTTACGACCTGCCTGGCTTCCAGCGTCTGCTGGGCGATGGCAGTGACTACGGCGTTCACTTTGAATATGCCGAGCAACCCTCGCCCGATGGCCTCGCACAGGCCTTCATCATCGGCGAGAAATTCATCGGCGACGACTGCGCCTGCCTCGTCTTGGGCGACAACATCTTCTACGGCAGCGGTTTCACAGGCCTGCTTAGGAATGCAAAAAGCTACCGTGTTCGGCTATTGGGTGAGTGACCCCGAGCGTTATGGCGTGGCCGAGTTTGACAAGCAAGGCAACTGCCTGAGCATCGAGGAGAAGCCCAAACAACCCAAGAGCAACTACGCCGTGGTGGGACTGTATTTCTATCCCAATAAAGTCATCGACGTGGCCAAGCATATCAAGCCCAGCGCCCGAGGCGAATTGGAAATCACCACGGTAAACCAAGAGTTCCTGAAAGACGGCGAGCTGAAGGTGCAGGTCTTCGGCCGTGGCTTTGCCTGGCTCGACACGGGGACGCATGACAGCCTCAGTGAGGCTTCGACCTTCGTGGAAGTCATCGAGAAACGTCAGGGCCTGAAGATTGCCTGCTTGGAAGGCATCGCATACCGCAATGGCTGGATTACCGAAGAGAAGATGCGTGAGTTGGCCCAGCCTATGCTCAAGAACCAATACGGGCAGTATCTGTTGAAGGTGATTGACGAGTTGAAGGAAGAGATTACTTCCGATACGTTGACGCACCCGAACAGGCAGTAATAAAACCGTATAGAATCAAGAACAGTCAAATTAAAAACATAGCAAAATGATTAACGTTGGAATTATCGGATGCGGCTTCGTTGGCGGAGCCTTAAAGGATTGGTTGGAACATAACAACCCCGAATGCAAACTCTTCATCAGCGACCCGCCCAAGGGATACAATGATGATTTGAGCAACATCGACATCGCTTTCTTGCAGATACATGTCCCTACGGAAGAGGACGGCACGCAGGATCTGCGTTTGATGAAGGAGCTGATTACCAATCTTCCGGATGTGCCGGTGTTTGTTCGCACCACCATTCTTCCGGGCACCAGCGAGATGCTCTCCCGCGAGACAGGGCATCAAGTATGCTATATGCCTGAGTTCCTCACTGAGCGTACTTTCATCGAGGACTTCAAGAAGCAGACCATGGTGTTCACCGGTGCGCATGAATTGCTTACCAAGATCTTCGTGGGCAAGAAGTTCACCGTCATGACTCCGTTGGAGGCCGAGCTGACCAAGTACATGCACAACGTGTTCGGTGCCTACAAGGTCACTTATTTCAATGCCTGCCGTGAATACTGCGAGCAGATGGGTGCCGACTGGCGCAAGGTCCATACGGGCATTCTGCTTTCAGGTTATATCAACGACACGCACACCTACGTCCCAGGTCCTGACGGCAAGTTTGGCTATGGCGGCAAGTGCTTCCCCAAGGACGTGAACGCCTTTGCCAAGATGACGGAAGGCACGCCTCTCGGAACGCTGTTGGAGCATCTCCACGAGTTGAATGTGCATTTCCGTGGGGTGGAGGAGCATATATAACCTATCACTTTATACGCTCAACTTACAATTGTCAATTATTAACTCTTAACTACAAAAAATGTCAGTTTTCAAAGATAAAACTCTCCTCATCACGGGAGGCACGGGTAGTTTCGGCAATGCCGTCCTCAACCGATTCCTCCGCACTGATATTGGAGAAATCCGTATCTTTAGCCGTGATGAGAAGAAACAAGACGATATGCGTCATGATTTCCAGGCCCGTATGCCGGAGGTAGCGAACAAAATCAAATTCTATATCGGAGATGTGCGTAACAAGAGTACGCTAAAATATGCCATGAAGGGCGTGGATTATGTGTTTCATGCCGCAGCCCTCAAGCAGGTGCCAAGTTGCGAGTTTTTCCCCATGGAAGCCGTCAAGACCAATGTGATTGGAACTGACAATACATTGGATGCTGCCATCGACGCTGGGGTGAAGTGCGTGATTTGTCTTTCCACCGATAAGGCAGCTTATCCCATCAACGCCATGGGTATCACAAAAGCGATTGAAGAGAAGATAGCAGTTGCCAAGAGCCGTCTTTCGGGCAACACCAAGATTTGCTGCACACGTTATGGCAATGTGATGTGCTCGCGTGGTTCCGTGATTCCTCTTTGGATTGACCAGATTCGCAAAGGAAACCCGATTACGTTGACTGAACCTAAGATGACCCGCTTCATCATGAGTCTGGAAGAGGCTGTTGACCTGGTCCTCTTTGCTTTTGAGCATGGTCAGAACGGCGACATCCTTGTGCAAAAAGCCCCTGCTTGCACCATACAGACACAGGCCGAGGCGGTTTGTGAGCTTTTTGGAGGCAACAAGAATGACATTAAGGTGATTGGTATTCGTCACGGAGAGAAGATGTATGAGACACTGCTTACCAAAGAGGAGTGTGCCAAAGCGGAAGACATGGGTAACTTCTATCGTGTACCTGCCGACAACCGCGACTTGAACTACGACAAGTATTTCAAGGAAGGAGACGTGAAACTTGCCACTATCGACGAGTTCAACTCCGACAACACCTATCGCCTCAACCTTGAAGAAACCAAGGCGAAGATTGCCTCATTGGAATACATCCAGAATGAGTTGAAAGGGATACCAAATATTGTGAAATAGTTCTCCGCGTATCTCGCGTATCACGAGTAGAATCTCGGGAAAAAGATACGTGAAAATACGTGTAATACGTGGAATAATGAAGATACTAGTAACAGGAGCTAAAGGTTTCGTCGGTAAGAACCTCTGCGCCTCATTGAAGAACATACAAGAAGGTAAGGACAGACGATTCCCTGACCTGAAGATCGATGCCGTCTATAAATACGACATCGACAGCAAGCCCGATGAGTTGGATGCGTATTGCCAGGACTGCGACTTCGTCTTCAACCTCGCTGGCGTGAACCGCCCCAAGGAACAGAGTGAGTTCATGGAAGGTAACTTCGGCTTTGCCGACACCTTATTAAACACGTTGAAGAAACACGGCAACAACTGTCCTGTGATGCTTTCCTCAAGTCAGCAGGCCTCACTGACAGGCCGCTTCGGCAATAGTGAATACGGACGCAGCAAGAAAGCAGGAGAGGAATTGTTTCTGAAATATCAGGACGAGACAGGAGCCAAGGTATTAATCTATCGTTTCCCAAACCTCTTCGGTAAATGGTGTAGACCCAACTACAACAGTGCCGTTGCCACCTTCTGCAACAACATCGCCAACGACCTGCCCATCACCGTCAACGACCCGAGCGTGGAACTGGAACTTCTTTACATCGACGATCTGGTAGACGAAATGATTGCTGCCCTGCAAGGCAAGGAACACCGCTGCGAATTTGACGGCCTCACTGTCCTTCCCACTCCGAGTCATTCCGGGCTTGACCTGGAATCTCCTAAAGCTTATGGTCGTTATTGCTATTGTCCCATAACCCATCACGTTAAGTTAGGTGAAATCGTCGACCTACTCTATCGCTTCGCCGAGCAGCCCCAGACCTTGCTCATCCCCGAGATTCCCGAAGGCAGTTTCGCCAAGAAGCTCTACTCCACCTATCTGAGCTATCTTCCGAAGGAGAAGGTCGCCTATCCATTGAAGATGAATGTGGACGACCGAGGCTCATTCACGGAGCTGGTGCATCTGGCCAACTGCGGACAGGTGAGCATCAACATCAGTAAGCCGGGCATCACCAAGGGCCAGCACTGGCACCACACCAAGTGGGAGCTTTTCATCGTGGTGAAAGGACATGGACTGATCCAGGAACGCAAGGAGGGAACGGATGAGGTCATCGAGTTTGAGGTAAGCGGCGACAACATCCAAGTGGTTCACATGCTCCCAGGCTATACGCATAACATCATCAACCTCTCCGATACCGAGGACCTGGTCACGGTGATGTATTGCAACGAGATATTTGACCCAAGTAAACCAGATACTTTCTTTGACCCAGTTCAGTAAAAGATAGCCTCCTATGTCATTCCTGCTGAGGAAAGTGCGGCAGGATGGAATCTATAGGAGGCGGCATAAAAAAGAAGTAAATACAAAATAGACGGCTCCAGAAAGCATAGATCCCATGCCGCCGCACCACCAACCGCAGGGATGACATGATTTCTGAAGCCTGCAAAAACCATAACAACATTATCATGGCACAATTTAAAAATAACGGCAAACTCAAGCTACTCATCATAGTTGGCACGCGCCCGGAGATTATCCGCCTGGCAGCCGTCATCAACAAATGTCGTCAATACTTCGACACAATATTGGCCCACACCGGCCAAAACTACGACTATAACCTCAACGGTGTCTTCTTCAAGGACCTGAAGCTCACCGACCCCGAGGTGTATATGGATGCCGTGGGCAACGACTTGGGTGAGACCATGGGCAACATCATAGCAAAGAGTTATCAACTCATGGTGGAGATCAAGCCAGATGCCGTCCTCGTCTTGGGTGACACCAACAGCTGCCTGAGCGTCATCGGTGCCAAGCGTCTCCATATCCCGATCTTCCACATGGAGGCTGGTAACCGTTGTAAGGACGAATGTCTGCCTGAGGAGACCAACCGCCGCATCGTCGACATCATCAGCGACGTGAACATGGCCTACAGCGAGCATGCCAGAAGGTATCTCGCCGACTGTGGTCTGCCGAAGGAACGCACCTATGTGACGGGTTCACCGATGGCTGAAGTTTTGCACAACAACTTGGCCGAAATAGAGGCGTCAGATATTCATCAGAGATTGGGCTTGCAGAAAGGCAAATATATACTGCTCTCAGCGCATCGCGAAGAAAACATCGACACGGAGAAGAACTTCCTCAGCCTATTCAACGCCATCAACGCCATGGCTGAGAAGTACGACATGCCCATCCTCTACAGCTGCCATCCCCGCAGCCGTAAGCGTCTCGAGGCCAGTGGCTTCAAGCTTGACCAACGTGTCATCCAGCATGAGCCTTTGGGATTCCACGACTATAATTGCTTGCAGATGAACGCCTTTGCTGTGGTGAGCGACAGCGGCACCCTTCCTGAGGAGAGCAGCTTCTTCACCAGCGTGGGACATCCCTTCCCGGCGGTGTGTATCCGCACGAGCACCGAGCGTCCCGAGGCCTTGGATAAGGGTTGTTTCTTCATCGCGGGCATCGACACCGACAGTCTCTTGCAGGCGGTGGATACGGCAGTGACGATGAACGCCAACGGCGACCATGGCATCCCGGTGCCCGACTATGTGGATGATAACGTGAGCACCAAGGTGGTGAAGATCATACAGAGCTATACGGGCATTGTGAACAAGATGGTCTGGCGTAAGTGACATTGAACATCGGAAAAACCAGAAGAAGCGGAAAAAGCCCCGCCCATTTCTGTTTATTCTGTTTATTCCGATGTAAAGAAAAAAGGAAAACAAAGATGTTGATTTCCACCGCTGTCTTAGACGATCTGACTGCTCAGGCCAAGGCCTCCCCGCGGCTGCGGATGAATCTCGACTTGCGCAACACCCCTGCCGACCAAAGCCAACGTATGCTCAACGCCTTGGAGCCAGGCACGGTGATGCCCATCCATAGGCATCGCCACACCTCCGAGACCGTCGTAGTGCTCCGTGGCAAAGTGAAGTGGCTGTATTATAACGACAAGGGCGAGCTTACCGACACCATCCTCGTTGAAGCTGGTGGCGACATCTGCGGCCTCAGCGTCCCCATGGGCCAATGGCATTCCATCGAGTGCCTGGAATCAGGTTCCGTTATCTTGGAGACCAAGGATGGCGCTTGGGAGGCGATGAGGGAGGAGGATGTTTTACAATAGATTTTTCAACTTTATCGTTGAAAAATTGCCAATAATTGGATAATTCTTTGTAGTTTTGCCGAAAAAATAGATTAAGCCATGATATCGATAGAAGAGGTTAAGGCGTTTTTGGAGCAGTTCAACATCAAGGCACAGGTGTTCGGGATAAAAATAGCATCAAGATGAAAGTGCCGAATAGCCCAATAACCGGTAAGCCCATGCGGGTGGTTTACGAGCCTGAGTCGGAGACATATCGGGGTGAGAAGTATGATTTCATATACATCTCGTTTTGCGATGATGAAGGAGAGAGCTATACCACGACAGAGAGCGATGGTATCTGGCTTAGCCAGGTGACCAACCAGTATCGCGCCAAGCATGGTATCCCTTATACCGACGAAATCATTGCCTTACGCGAGCGTTATGGGTTGAGTGCCTCGAAGATGTCGGTCATCCTTGGCTTTGGAGCCAACCAATACCGGCTCTATGAGATGGGAGAGGTGCCAAGCGAGAGTAACGGCAAGATGATACGCTCGGTGATGAATCCCAAGGTGTTTCTTGACCTCGTCAATAGTTCACGCCATCAGCTGACCGACAGGGAATACGATAAGATTGTCGCTCGGATGGAAGAAGTCATTGCCCAAAGCGACGAATGGCACAGCGAGCGATGGACCTTAGACCGTTTGTTCCGTAGTGGACGTGGTGTGGCTAACGGCTTTGCACCGCTTTCGACGGCAAGGTTGAAGAACCTGTTGCTGTACATCCTTGGGAAGATGGGCGACACCTTCCAGACTAAGATGAACAAGGTGCTGTTCTACATCGACTTCTTGTCATACAGAGAACGCGGAATGGCCATTTCGGGTTTGGCTTATAACGCCATCGACTTTGGCCCCGTTCCGCAGCGCTGGGACAGGGTGTACAGCGCCTTTGACGAGGTGGAACAACAGACACAATTGGTGCACGACCAAGAATGTGTCGCGCTGACGGCAACAGCTGCAGCTGATATGGGTGGTTTTACCATAGAGGAAAAAGTCATCATTGACGAGGTTTGTGAGAAGATGAAAGGTCTATCAGCGCACGACATCTCGGACTTGAGCCATCGTGAGCCGGCATGGAAGAACCATCTCCATCAGTCAGAGACCATACCCTACAGCGAGGCGTTCAGTTTGGTGGGGGTGTAGTAGTGCAGCAGCGTATCATCGCCAGCGGCAACTTGACCGTTGATGAAATGAACAGCTTTTTTGGAACTAAGTAGTTTTCTTGTTGTTAGTCACGGGTAGTGCCCTCTCAACTCTCATTTGAATAAGAGTGCCATCCATAATTAATACCTTTTCCGCCAAAACAACAACTTTGAGGCCTTGTCAACAAGATTCATCAATTATCAAGACTATGAAAATCTTTCAGACATATAAAATCGAAAAAGGAAAACACCAAATCAACCATGGGCTGCTTTGGGAATATCGTCTTGATGACTTTGACTGGCAGAAGTTTCGTCGCGTTGTCGTTGAGCGTGTCATAAAGATGGGTCGTCTCTTCGATTGGTATGCCGCCTTTGACCTTTATGGGGGCATACGTGGTTTTCGTCGTATTGCACGTGACGAAGTGGTTGACCTTACCCCGCGTGAACTCGACTTCATGTGCCGTGCTCTGAATATTGAAAAAACAGAAACCAAATGTTACAAACAAGCACAGTTAAGAAAAGCACACTTGGGCTCTTAAAGGCACTCCAGTCGGAATCGTTGTTAACTTCTACCCGATTGGTAGGAGGTACTGCGCTCAGTCTCCAAATAGGTCATAGAGAGAGTGAAGACTTGGATTTGTTCACCACTGAACCCATTGATGGTTTGCGAGTACAGTCGTTGTTGATTAACAATTACGGTTTTACGCCATCGGTCATTGAAGATGGGACATTGATAGGTTTTGTTAGAGGTGTTAAGATAGACATCATCTATCACCCGTTCCCATGGTTAGATAATGCCGTGATAGAAGACGGTATGCGTATTGCCTCTATAGCTGACATCGCAGCCATGAAGATGCATGCCATTATCAATTCGGGGAAGCGTCCGAAAGACTTTGTGGATATAGCATTCTTGTCTATGCATTATTCATACAACGATTTGAAGCGCATGTTGTTGAAGCGTTACCCAGTATACGATCCCATCATGGCGGACAAGGCCGTGATTTATTTTGGAGATATTGACGAGGATTTGATACCAAGCATCAAAATGTTGGGTTATCAATTTGACTTTGAGGCTATCAAGTCAAGAGTGGTGAAGATGACCGATTATCCTGACAAAGTGTATGCTACTGCACCATTGAAGAGATTGAAATAACACAGAGAACCACACCTACAAGTAATTCTCTCGCAGACGCAGGAAATGTCGTTCAAGAACGTGAAAGAGTTTTTGAGCTATTTGAGTTCGGTCGCCTTGTAGTTGACTATTATACCAACGACATACAAGATGGAACGACAAACTTTTATAGATTCACTATTCCAGAGCATGCGGGACTCTGCACGGCAGGTTCGGCTCTTATTGGGGCGTCCATCGTCGCGAGCAACGCGAGAGCAAGCCTTGCGGCAAGTAGAGATGCTTCAGGCAGCCAAGGAGGCCCAAACAGCTGGGATGTTTCCCGATTTGCATTGATTGCATTGTGAAGTTTGTTAAAGAGCCAACTACACCTATGTCCGTGCCAAAGTGATTCCCTCGCAGACGCAAGAAATCTCCTTCGCCAATGTGAAAGAGTTCTTGAATGAGTTGAGTTCGATAACTTTGTAGAATTCATACCGTTTGTGCAGATCCGTAAATAAATAGATCCTCTCACGTGAAACTTCATCATTGGATTATCATCATATTCATCCAGCTACTGTTGATCGTGGCGGGTTTGTTCGTTTATCATCGTTATCTTGGTGGTAGCGGTATCAACCCAGGCGACGCCATTACCATTTGGGCAGCGGTGATCACCATTGTATTCATTGTCTTTGCCGTGCTTGGCATTATGAACATTGATGGAAAGATCAAGGAGGTGGAGAGCATTAAGGAGAAACAAACAAAAACGTTTCAGGAGATTGAAGAAAGTAGCAAGGCTATCATCGACCAGGCAAAAGAGGCGAAGCAACAGATTGTCAACCAAGCCGAGAAAGAAATCAATAATATACTTAAGAGAAGTACAAACCGACAAAACTATTTCGATCAGGTAACAGGCATCAACAACGAGATGGCTCCTGATAAACGGGTTTTGGCGTTTACCAGTTTCCTTCGCGAGAATAAAGAGGTCGAGGGTATTGATTTTGCTTATATCTATTTGGGCCGGGGACATGCCTATATGCAACTGAACAAACCCCGTGAAGCCAAAAACGATTTTGAAATGGCTTTGGAAGTATGCCAACCTTTCAATAAGGAAAAGGCTTATGCGGCTTTGGGCGGTTATTATGTGGCGGTACAAGACTTCCCTCATAGCATAGAATACTTCAAGAAGGCTTTGGAACTCAATCCCCAATCTGCCATGTTGTGCATGGATATCGGCAATTCCTACAATGCCATCGGGGATTATGATGAAGCTGAGAAATACTATAAAAGAGCCTTGACGTTTAACCCCGAATTGGCTGAGATATATTACAACAAAGCAGTTAAAGCATCAGACCAGGCCAAGGGGGTGGACAAAGAGCAGACGGAGGCATACCTCGACAAATGCATTGAAATCAACCCCATGTTCATCAAGGCGCACATAAACAAGGCGGGCTTGTTGGTGAGAGACAAGAAGTATGATGAGGCCATCAACGAGTTGTCGTTTGTCACCGACAAGGTCTTTGATCCGGATGTTATTCACGCTATTGAGGCCAGAGGGGCGGCTTACCGTCTTTCGGGCAACTTACCCAAAGCATTGTGTGATTTCATGTGGGTCCAGGTTTTTCAGCACGACAACATCCAAAACATGGCCAATCTGGCCGCAACCTATCTTGAGATGGGATACCTCAACGAGGCTGGGTATTACGCTCAGCAGGGGTTAAATCAAGGCAATGTCATGAATGACCATAAATACGACGAAGCCCTGCGGCTTATACTGAAAGCCATAGATGCCGCAAATACCATGACAGTGCCTTTGGAGTTTGGTGAAAACGAGGATGGGAAATAAGATATGGACGAGGAGTTTGATGAAGTAGCAGAGAATATTGTTGCAATTAAAGCAGAACTTGCATCAGCCAATCCTCAACCTCGGACTTTGAAAAACACTTTTAAGGCAATAGCATGGGGCGCCTCGGTCGCTTGCAAAGCCACCATCGAAGAACTTGTTGAAAAAGCAATGGATCTAATGAATTAGTTTTTCCACCATCCATTAAATCTAGGTTCTTGTCACCACGGAATGTGACCGACGGGGCAAAGCTGTGAGAAGGATTAAGGAAGCAAAACTTACGAAAACTAAAATAAATAATAACGCGTCGCCTTTATCGGGCTCGCACTGACAGCAGGTATTTCATTATGAATAACGACAGCGTTCTTTTCCCTTCCTTATTTGAGGACGATTATATCACCCGTTCACTCGGTTCCATTGTTAATCAACCCGATGTTGCATTAACGGAGCTAGTGGCGAATGCCTGGGATGCGGGAGCATCGCACGTTAAAATCTTTATCCCCGATGAACACAATTTACCACTTATCGTAGAAGATGATGGTGTTGGTTTAACAGAGGAAGAGTTTCAGAACCACTGGATGAAACTGCGCTATGACCGTTTGAAACATCAAAGTCGTAGTGTGGAGTTTCCAGTAGGAGTGATCGGGAAACGAACAGCATTTGGTCGTAATGGTGTTGGCCGTCATGGTTTGTTATGCTTCGCAGATGAATACAAGGTGATTACTGCAAAAGAAGGTAAGCAGTTTACCTTTGTTGTTAAGGCTAATGTGGAACAGAATCCCATTGCAGTTACGCATAAGGAAGAAGAACCTTCGGATAACCATGGTACACGTCTTGAGGTGGTAGTAGAGAGGAATCTTCCTAAAGCTGACAAAATTAGAGAGATTATTTCGGCCAGATTCTTGCATGACCCACAATTTGAAATCGAAGTAAATCGTGTAAAGTTGGATTTGGACGACTTGTCAGGAGGAGCGGAACCTGCGGAATTGGAGGTTGAAGGGACGGGAATTCGTCTGACTGCTTATTTTATTGATACGACCAAGTCGAGTCGGAAAAGTGTTTTCCAAGGTATCGCTTTTTGGCAAAGCAATCGTTTAGTGGGTGAACCTAATTGGGTATTGGGCAAGAATATGGTTCTTGATGGTCGCACCGCATTAGCTAAACGCTATACTTTCATCATCAAGACTGATGACATGGCGGAATTGGTAAAAGAAGACTGGAGTGGATTCAAAAAGGCAGAAGAGGTGGATAAGGTTTATGAGGTAGTAGAAAAATTTGTTGACGATTGTCTTAGTGACGTTTCGACAGCTACAATTCAAACCGTTACAGAGAATCTGGATCCATCTGTCCAAAAGTCTCTCAACGAGGTTAATCCTTTGATGCAGATGGAGGTTAAAGAAGCAATTAAAGACCTTGTTATCTCATCTCCAAAAATCAAGCAGGAATCAGTCAATGCAGCGGTCAAGGCACTTATCAACGTCGAAAACTCCAAAAACGGCAAAGCGTTTTTAGAGAAACTGTCTAAGATGAGTCCTGATGATATTGATGGCCTTAATGAATTGCTTGATAAGTGGACAATAGGCGATGCACTTGTGGTGTTGAACGAAATCGACCGTCGTCTTGCCATAATTCAAGCCATACGTAAGCTTGCCGGTGATAACACCACCGATGAACTTCATGTTCTTCATCCCATGATAGCAGAATCAAGATGGCTTTTTGGACCTGAATACGAGTCATCCGAGTATATTTTCAACCGTCAAATGAAGACGGCTGCGACAGCAATCTTTGGCGAGGATAAATTCTATAGGGCAGACCTTAATGAAAGAAAACGTCCTGATTTGATATGTATGCCAGATAGCACGATTGGTATAACGGGACTTGAAGAAATCCCAGAAGACACCAAACTGGTTAGAGTGCGTCAATTGTTACTTGTTGAATTAAAGAAAGGAGCATATAAAATTACAAGGGATGAGCGTAATCAGACGCAAGGCTATATCGAGGATCTGTCAAAGTCTACAGCTCTTGGTGGAAATTGTCGAATCATCGGGTTCGTCGTAGGTGATTCGATTGCAGACAATCTTGCCAATATGTTTGAGGTTAAGGAAAACGGTGTTTTGTTAGGCACACTATATACAACCACATATTCGCAGTTGGTTGATACAGCAGAAAGACGTATGTTTGGTTTGAGACAGGTATTGGCAGAACGTTATTCAGATGTGCCTGGAATGGAATTGTATAACCAAGTCCGTCTCTCTATATGATAATTGTTGATTAGAATTGTTTTTGTCAAAAGATATGGAAATAAATAATAATCTACAAGTGCAAAATCTCACAATAGAGACATTGTACAAATACTACAAGAGTGATAAATTGTTAGTAAACCGTCGTTACCAGCGTAAGTTGGTTTGGACTGTTGAAGAGAAAGAAGCCTTCATTGATTCTATTTCCATAGACTATCCCGTGCCTTTGTTTCTTGTTGCTGAAGTGACTTATAAGGGCACACAGGTCTATGAGATAATAGATGGCATGCAGCGTTTAAATGCTATTATGGATTTTCTTGAAGGTGACTTTCCTCTTCATGGCAAGTATTTCAATATGGAATCTGTTGCCAGCATAAAGTTGTTACGCGATAAGGGTGTCCTAAAAACGAAGACCCCCTTCTTGGATCTCGATCTTTCATCCAAGATTGCAGGTTATCCATTGCCGTTCTCCGTAACTACCATCAACGATCCAAAACTGATTGATGATATATTTAAGCGTATAAACTCATCTGGCAAACATCTTTCTCCTCATGAAATACGACAGGCTGGTGCAACTAATCAGTTTGGCTATATTGTTAGGAAGTTGTCCGAAAGTATTCGTCGTGACGTATCACATTCAGATGTGCTTACGCTTAACGGCATGAAACAGATCTCTATAAACAATTATAAACTGAACTATGGAATCAATTTGGGTAGCATCTTTTGGTGTCAGCATGGTATTATCTCAAAAAACAATATTCGAGACTCACGTGACGAAGAAATGGTGGCATACCTTCTGAGCGCTATTATAAAAAAGCCTCGCCCCTCTGCAACATCTTCGAATTTGGATAGTTTTTATCAAACCAATGGTGATTTTGAGAACTTGATTCAGCAAAGAGGGGCAAATAATATTATTGATACTTTTGAGGCCGTTTTCGAAGAGATAAAGCAAACATTCGAATCAACGGGGTCCACTTTTAAGACTGTGCTATTCAAACAAGATAATGAGTACACAAATCGTGTTTTCCAAGTTTTTTTCCTTGCCTTCTATGAATTATTGGTCGAAGAGCAAAAGAAGATTACCAGTTATACGGATTTGTGCAATTTCTTGGAAGGTATTGGAGATTTGTATTTTTCAGACAAGGCAGAGTCTTACAATTTGTCCAAGCCGCGCGAACAGGCTATCCTTATGGCAAAAGGTTTAATGAGCAAGTACTTTGTAAGCCGGACAAGTAGTGACCCTGCATTGAGTAATGGAGTAACGCGACTCCGTAACCTGCTTAGTTCTTCTGTTACCGAAAATACCAATTATGACTTCAAGATTGGTTTCCATCGCTTGGAGGGCAAGTGTGATTTCGATGAAAACGTAGTGAAGAAAATTGTAAAGACTCTGACAGCAATGGTTAATCAAGATCCTGGTAGTGTGGGTTATGTGATTGTGGGTGTTGCAGACGATTCTGATGCAGCAGCTCGATATGAAAGCATCTATGGAAAGAAGGCTCGCTTATATAAGAATTTCTATGTCACAGGAGTCCAGGACGAGGCTGCAAAGTACAAATCACATGACCTCTATGTAAAGTTTATCAAGGATAAGATAAATGCTTTGACAGAAATAGATATCACCTTCAAGAGTATGATAACAAGATACATGGAGTGTTTATCTTTCTATGAAAAGACTGTTCTTATCTTTCGAGTCAACAATGAAGGTTCTCCAGTTAAGTATGATGGAAAGTTTTATGAGCGGAATGGCTCTCATATTTCAGAAGTGAAGGATGAAAAAATGATTTGGAAACGTTTCGTTTGATATTAGCGGTACGGAATCAATAGGTCTTTACACACAACACATGACCCTTGTTTGACAATAAAATAACAGGATCGAAACTCCTCCCCTCCATCTCCCTCATCCGCTCCACCCTATTAACTTTACCACTCTTCTGCCAGGCCTCTCAACTTTCAACTCTAAACCAACCACTGACTCTCAACTCTCAACACTAAACTCTAAACTATCAATTGTCAATTGACTTCGTCGAATGCTTCGCATTTCTCAATAAAAAAATCCCTATCTTTGTCAGCGAATTCCAAAGCGGACACTTACAAAAAGCCGGTGTTTAAGTAAGTCCGTAAAACCTAGAAAACCAAAACCTTGTCACCACAACCTGTGACTGACGGGGCGAAGCCGTTAAGAGAGGTAAGGAAGCAAATCTTACGTAAATCTATAAATTATTTCGCGTCGCCCTCATCGGGCTCGCTAGGGTTGCGGAGAACAAAAATATTGAGTATTTTTGCATTATGAAATAAAAAAACATGGCATACAGCATGGTGACACTCTATCTAATCTCAAATTGCAGAAATTGTTGTATTATATGCAGGGGTTTCATTTGGCTTTTTTTGATGAGCCGTTCTTTAATGAGTCTATTGAGGCGTGGACATACGGGCCTGTGGTGCCGGTTGTGTTTCAAGAGTTCAAAAAATATAAGAAACGCTCCATCAATCCTGACCACTATCACGATGATTTGGTGCTGACTGATGACGAGCAGCAGATGTTTGACATGGTTTACAGTGAATACAACCGTTATTCAGCCGTGGCTTTAATGAATATGACACATACTGAAGGTCCATGGAAGAACCATGGCATTGGCGATGTTATCACAAACGAAGAGTTGCGAGCGTTCTTCCTGACACAGATTAACTATGATGAACCATTTAGGACTGATGAATTTGGCCGTATTGTTTTGTCGGACAAAATGATAGAATCCGTTCATAAGGCCGAGCAAAGCCTTGCTGCTGGCACTTTCCTTACCGAAGAAAAGTTTCAAGCTCGTTTTGCGAAATGGCTTTAGAAATCCTATACAGTCCGCAATTCTCGGACAATCTTGAAGCCATCTTGTCCTACTTTGATAAGCACAATGGTAGCGACACATATAGCCGAAAGTTGATTCGGATGATTCATGAGCAAATCCTCCTGCTTGCGACGATGCCCGAGATAGGACGGCTAACAGACTTTCCTGGTGTCCGAATACTCTTTGTGGAAAACTATGGTATAGAATACCAAATTCGCGATACGGCCATTCTTGTTGTTGACATATATTCTTGTCGAACAGATCCAACTAAACGTAGCTTTAAGAAAAACTTTCAACTGACTCTAAACTCTAAACTATCAATTGTAAATTCTCAATTATCAACTAGCACAAATGTTCAACCTAGATAAATTCATAGCCGACAGCGTCACCCGTCGTCCCTCTAGCATGTTTGAGGCCGATATTCAGGCGAATGCTGCAAGGCTGACCCAAGAAATAGAAGGCAAATCCGTCTGTGTCATCGGTGGAGCCGGAAGTATCGGCTCTTCGTTTATTAAAGCCGTGCTGCGTTTCAAGCCTGGTAAACTGGTGGTCATCGACCTTAACGAAAACGGCTTGGCCGAGTTGACCCGTGATATCCGCTCTACTGAGGGCTTGTTTGTGCCACAAGAGTACCGTGCCTATACACTGAATTTCGCAGACCCTATCTTTACTCGCATTTTCCGTGAGGAGAAAGGCTTCGACATCGTGGCCAACTTCTCTGCCCATAAGCATGTGCGGAGCGAGAAGGACAAATACTCGGTGCAGGCACTCATTGAGAACAACGACATCAAGGCGAAGAAGCTGATGGACCTGCTCTGCGAGTATCCACCGAAGCATTTCTTCTGCGTGAGCACCGACAAGGCAGCCAATCCTGTGAACATCATGGGTGCCAGCAAGCGTATCATGGAAGATTTGGTGATGGCTTATAATGGCAAGTTCAAAGTGACCACGGCACGTTTCGCCAATGTGGCCTTCAGCAATGGTTCTTTACCTGACGGATGGCTGCATCGCTTGCAGAAGAAACAGCCCTTGGCTGCTCCCAACGATGTGAAGCGTTACTTCGTCTCGCCCGAGGAAAGTGGACAAATTTGTATGCTAGCTTGTATCTTGGGCAATGGTGGCGAGGTTTTCTTCCCGAAGTTAGGCGAAGACCAAATGCTGACTTTCTCAGCCATTTGTGACGACTTCGTAAGCTCTGAAGGCTTTTATAAAAAGGAATGTGCCAACGATGAGGAAGCCAAGTGTTTTGCCCATCAAATGTCATACGATAGTGACACCTATCCTGTAGTTTACTTTAAAAGCGACACTACAGGCGAAAAAGCCTTTGAAGAGTTCTATGTTCCTGGCGAGAAGATTGACATGGAGCGCTTCCAAGCCTTAGGTGTGGTGGAGCAGACTACCCGTCATAATATGGCAGAAGTCAATGCCTTCTTTGAAAAGTTGGAATCTGTTTTTGCCAAGGAAGACTTCACTAAGGCGCAGGTGGTGGAAGCCATCAAGGAATTTATCCCGAACTTCGAGCATGAAGAGAAGGGTAAGAATTTGGATCAGAAAATGTAAATATCAAATATACTATGGGTTACAAAATTCCATTATTCAACTTAAACTTTGACGAAAGAGAAGCCCAAGCGGCTTACGATACCATCAAATCAGGCTGGATTTCCACAGGCCCGAAGAACGAGCAACTGGAACAGATGTTCATCGATATGTGGAAGGTGGGTTATGCGGTGAGCATGACCAACTGCACCGCTGCGCTGCATGTGTGCTGCATGGTGTGCGGCCTCGGACCTGGCGATGAGGTGCTGGTGCCTTCGTTGACATTCGCCGCCTCGGTGAACAGCATCCGTTATGCAGGGGCAACACCTGTTTTCTGCGATATTATAGGTCCCGACCATATTAACATCGACCCGAAGGAAATCGAGAAGAAGATTACACCTAAGACCAAGGCTATTGTGGTGGTTCACATGGCAGGCTTTCCTGCCCACATGGACGAAATCATGGCCATTGCCCGCAAGCATAATCTGAAGGTGATCGAAGACGCCTGCCACGGCCCGTTGTCGGAATACAATGGCAAGAAACTCGGAACGCTCGGCGACTGCGCTGCGTTCAGTTTCTTCTCCAACAAGAATATCTCTACAGGTGAAGGCGGCATGTTCATCACCAACAACGAGGAGATGGCCAAGAAAGCCCGTCTGTTGCGCTCACACGGCATGACGACCATGAGCTACCAACGCGCCAGCGGCCATGCCACCACCTACGACATCCTTGAATTAGGCTATAACTACCGCATGGATGACATCCGTGCCGCCATTGCCATAGAGCAATTGAAAAAATTGCCTGCCGACTTGGATACTCGTATCAAGGTGCGTCAGCGTTATGTGGAGCAACTGGCCAACGTGAAGGACGTGGTGGTGCCGTTTGCCGACAACAAGGAGTTTGTGAGCAATTACATCATGCCCGTGGTGTTGACAAAAGGTGATACGGCTTATCGTGATGCTATCCGCGACAAGATTCACGCCGCTGGCATTCAAACCAGTGTGCACTATCCAGCTGTACACCGTTTCTCCATCTATAAGGACTATCCCGCAGTGTTGCCTCAAACTGAGTATGTGACCGACCATGAAATTACACTCCCGATGTATGCGGCATTGACAATGGATCAGATTGGCTTTATCGTAAAGACCCTTGACGAAGCCCTCCATGGATAAGAAAAGCATCCTCGTTTTCGGTGTGGGCGAACTACAACGCTCCATCATCCGTCGGGCCAAGTTGAAAGGTTTGTTCACCATAGGTATTGACCCTTGTGCCGATGCGGTATGTAAGGACGAGGTGGATGCCTTTGAGATTGTTGGCGGACAAGACTTTGAAGGCACATGTGCCGTAGTGGAAAAGTATGGCGTTGATGCCATTGTGACTGCAGCGACCGACAAGCCTTTGGTGATGATGGCGAGAGTGGCCGAGAAGTATGGCTTCCCGTTTTATTCCGTTGAGACCGCACAATGGTCTACCGACAAGTACCAGATGAAGCAACGCTTCTTGGAAGGCGGTGTGCCTTGTGCCCGTGGTCGTCTTATTGCCATGGTGGAAGAAGCCTATGATTTGTATTATCCACTCATCATAAAGCCTCGCGACAACTCAGGCAGTCGTGGCGTGAAATTATGCCGAAACAAGGAGGAGCTGCAGGAAGCCATGCAAGAGGCTTTGCAGTATTCCCATCTTGACAACGTGTTGGTGGAGGAATACATCGAAGGGCAGGAATACAGCATCGAAGGCTTGCATTATGAAGGCAAGAGTGAAGTGATCCAATTCACGGAAAAAACCACCACGGAGTTTCCTTATAATGTGGAATTGGCACACAAGCAGCCGGCCAACCTGACAGAGGAGCAAAAGAATGACATAAGGGAGCTGGTTTCAAAGATTGCAAAGTGTATGCATTTCGAGAATTGCCCTTCACATACTGAATTGAAGATTAACGAGCGTGGTATTTTCATCATTGAAACCAGTCCGCGTTTGGGTGGTGATTACATCACTTCCACTTTGGTGCCGCTTTCCACGGGTATCAATATGGAAGACCAACTGCTGAACATCGCTTTGGGAGGGAAAGTGGATACACAAACGGGGCGTGTAGAAAAAGCCTCTGGCGTTTGTTTCTTCTGCCTGCCCGAGGGCGTGGTGAAAAGAATTGACCCGCAGATAAACGAAGTAGCATCTTGGCCCGGAGTTTATAGTTTTGAGTTGAAACTGAAAGAAAGTGACGAAGTACATCAGATTACGAGCAGTTTGAATCGTTATGGGGAGTTTATTTTAGTAGGCAAGTCGTTTGACGAGATTAATATAACGATGCAACACTATTCAAATAGAATTAATGAATTAATAGAAATACAAATATTATGAAATACTACACAATGCCTGAAACGCGTGCGTTTCTTGAAAGTATAGGGATGCCTGGTGGCGACCTTTACGATTTACCAACCTCAGAAAAGCGCTTCCCCGATGGAGGCCAGTATCGTTTTGAAGTTCCTGGCATCCAAGGACCCGGACCAATGAAGGCTTTGCTTGAAGCATTGGATGAGTATGGAATCCAAATTCACCGTGTCACCCAGACCAAGGGAATAATGTTCCTTACAGATGACGAAATCTTAAAAATGGTGGAATATGCCAAGAAATGGAACGTGCAGCTCGTGTTGGCTTGCGGTCCACGTGCTACCACCGACACTTCAGCTTCAGTGAAAACCGAGGAAGGCCAGCGTATGGGTTACCGCCTGCGTGGCGAAGAGCAAATTGCCCGTGGCATTGAGGAGATTCGCCGTGGTGCCCGCCTTGGTGTGCGTGGATTCCTGATTTATGACGAAGGGCTCCTTTGGGCTTTAGGTGAAGCTCGCAAGAAAGGCTTTATTCCTGCTGACTGCCACTTCAAAGTGAGCGCACACAGCGGCCATGGCAATCCTTGTTCCGCTCATGTGTTAGAGACTTTGGGTGCTGATAGTATCAACCCTGTGCGCGACATCCAAGTGCAGATGTTGGCCGCCATGCGTGCCGCCATTGATGTGCCGATTGACTTGCATACGGAAAACCCGAAATCATCTGGAGGCTTCATCCGCCATTATGAGGTGCCAGACTTCATCCGTGTGGCCGCTCCAGTATATCTGAAAACGGGTGGTTCGGTTGCGGCTAACCATAGCTACGACACTACCGAGAAAGAAGCTAAACAGCGTGCCAAGCAAATTGCTTTGGTAAAACGCGTTATTGATACTTACTATCCCGAGGCTGTAGTTTCACCAAAATAAATAATGAGCACAGTGGAAAGAGATAATCGAATCGATTCTCTGAAAGGAGTATTGATATCATTTGTGGTATTGGGACATTGTCTTCTGTGGGGAGGGCAAAAATCTTCAGTTGCAAACTGGATTTATCTTTTCCACATGCCATTCTTTGTATTCCTATCAGGATATTTATCTCATGCAGATAGTCGTTCCTATTGGAAAGGTGTTTTGGCAATTGCTGAATCGTACATTGTATATCAACTCATAAAGAGTGTTTTGTATTTTTATTCTCCAATAGCATTGGTTACGACACCTGCGTCAATGATGTGGTATTTGTTTGCATTGATGATTTGGAGATGCTTATATTACATTTGGAATGTTATTTTTAAGCAGGTACCTAAAAAAACAAGGAATAGGCTCAACATTGTAGTTGCTGTTGTTTTGGTTGGATTGGGATTGGCTGTGGGTATGGTATGTCCAATAGGAAAGACTTTCGCCCTTAGTAGAATGATTGTATTCTTTCCCTTCTTTTGGTTGGGTACAATGGCACAAGGATCAGACTTTATCAGTTTATGTACAAAGATGCCTCGTTGGTCTGCTATCTTAATATTGTTAACCACGCTTGCTTTCATTGTATGGTTGACACCACAGGGCTGGATAGATGTACGTGAAACGGTACGTTGTGTCAAGTGCTACGATATGCTTGGTGGGACAATGATTGGATTGGTGGGACGTGCTACATACTATATATTAGCAATAGTAATTAGTATAGCCTTGACATGTCTTTTATTTGAAAACAAGATAGTAAACCTTATCGGAAAGGATTCTCTCAAGTATTATCTATTCCATGGAGTTATACTTAGGTTAATGGATTTTGCTCACTTACCGTGGACTTGGTGGCTATCTGTCATTTACTTTGTCATCATTATGGTTTCATTGTATTTCTTCAACAAGACCAAACTCTCCGATTTTGCTATCCGACCGATTACTTACACTTTAAATCTTATTAAATCAAAAAAAACAAAACAATAGTTTCCTATGGCAGAACAAATAAGCATTTCTATAGAGAATCTCAAGCAGGTGGTCATCAACACGCTCACTAAAGTCGGTGTGTGTCATGGTGATGCCGAAATAATTTTAGATACCATCTTATTTGCTAATAGAAGGGGGGTAGCGACGCATGGTGTGGGCAGGCTTCCTTTGTATGTTCATAAGATTGCAGCAGGGCATTATAACCCCAAAAACGAAATTGAGGTACTTGTCGACAATGCAGCATACGCTTTGTTGGATGCCCATAATGGCTTTGGTCAGGTGGTCGCATACAAGGCTACCCAAATGGCAATTGAAAAAGCCAAGAAATACGGCGTTGCCGTAGTTGGTGTACGGAATAGTAATAATTTCGGTACAGCTGGCTATTTCGGTGACATGGCTGCACGCGAAGGTTGTGCCGCTATGGTTTATGCCAATGCAGCTCCTGCTATTGCTCCTACCGGTGGTAACAAAACCATTTTTGGCACAAACCCATTGTGCTATGCTTATCCAGGCGATGAAAATCATGATCCCATCTTGCTGGATATGGCCACCACCATTGCCGCGCGTGGTAAGATTCGCTTGGCTGCCAAAAACGGAGATAAGATTCCGTTAGACTGGGCTATTGGTCCTGATGGTCAGCCCACTGATGATCCTAACGTGGCATTAAAGGGTTCCTTGCTTCCTATCGGTGGTTATAAAGGTTATGGCTTGAGTATGTTTGTTGACATCTTTGCTGGAATGCTAACAGGCTCACACTATGCTGGTGAGGTGAAAAACTTAAGCAAGATGGAAGAAGACTCAGGCAATGGTCATCTTTTTGTGGTGATTGATGTGTACAAGTTTATGTCGCCCGAAGAGAAGAATGAAAGAGTCGCCCATTTCTACAAGGCCGTCAAGGCTTGTGGCGATGAAGGTAAGGTATTTATGCCAGGGGAAATCGAATATATCAAAATGAAAAACGCAGTGGAGACTGTGCAGATCAGTTCCAAACAATTTGACGATGTAAATGCTGTGGCTGAAGAAGTTGGAGTCACATCACGATTGAAAAATATTGCTATTTGACCATGAGACATCACAAGTATAATCTGAATTACCAGTTTATCAAAGAACCAGAGGATTTCAATAAGTATTCCGACCGACAATTCTTGCAGTATTGTCTTGGTGCAAACATGTATATGCCTGGGACAAAGGATTTCACGGAAGCTATTCTGACACAAAAGAGAGCTGGTTTGACAAGCATGACCATGTGTTTCGAGGATGCTTGCAAGATAGAAGATGTTCCTGCAGCCGAGTTGAATGCCATCCACATGCTTGACAAGATTAATGCAGCTATCGACGATGGAAGCTTTGATTACAAGAACTTGCCTATCATTGCCTTCCGTGTACGAAACATCGATCAATTCCAGCATTTTGCAGAAATGCTGAAAAAAGAACACCTTCGTTTGGTCACTGGTTTTACCTTCCCGAAATTCAATGCGGAGAATGGGCGTGATTACTTTGAATATTTGGCTTATCTGAACAATAAGTTTGGAGAAATTCTATATGGACTTCCTATCCTTGAAGACCGCCGTGTAGCTTTCAAGGAAACCCGTATTGGTGAGTTGGAGCAAATCAAGAATATCCTTGACAAGTACCATGATTTGGTGCTGAATGTTCGTGTGGGTGCCACTGATTTTTCCTCATGTTTCGGAGCCCGTCGTGACATCAACTACACCATTTATGACATCATGACGGTAAGTGATATCCTTTTGGATATCCTTAATATGTTTACCAGAAACAATGATTATGTGGTATCGGGTCCTGTTTGGGAATATTTTAGAATCAATAGAAAAATGAAATTCTCGGAAACGCTTCCCAATATTGACATTAAAGAAAGTCTATTACGTCGCCAGCCGATTGTGAACGATGCTGTGGATGGATTGTTAAGAGAATTGATATTAGACAAAGCTAATGGTTTTGTGGGAAAGACCATCATCCATCCAACCCATATCAACTTTGTAAATGGTATGCAGGCGGTTGTGAAAGAGGAGTATGAAGATGCCTTGCAAATTATGAATACTTCAGGCGGTGTGATAAAGAGTGCCAACAGCAACAAGATGAATGAAATAGGACCTCATCGCCGTTGGGCGGAACGTGTTACCATGCGTGCCAAGGCATACGGAGTGATAGAGAATGAGTCGGAATATATTAATCTTTTTGGCGTAGAATCATGATAGAACTAACGACACCTTTTAGTGAAGAGGAAATCCGCCGACTTAATGTTGGCGATGTGGTGACTATCACAGGTAACATTTATACTGGTCGTGATGCAGTGCTTCCCAAGATTGTGAAAGCTGCTGAAGAAGGGACTTTGAATGATTTGGGCATCGACCTGCAGGGTGCAGTCATTTTCCATACAGCAGTCAGTCCTGCGGGGGTCGGTCCGACTTCAAGCAACAAGGTGGAGATAGAATGCACTTTTGAACCATTGTCGAAACACGGCGTGAAGATGCATCTCGGCAAGGGTGCCATTTCAAAAGAAACCGTAAAAGCCTTGGCGG
>CADAPW010000035.1 GCA_902789915.1 uncultured Bacteroidia bacterium
AGTGACACTCATGCGGAAGATTTTCGAGAAGGCTTTCACCATAGGGTTAGTGATATCGTTGGCGAAGCCCCACAAGGCAAAGCAACAAGTCACCAGCACGAAGGCCAAGAGGTATTTTCTTTCTACTACTTTGTTCATATTCTTCTGATTTTAAGGGCGATGGCTTCTGGATGGTTTTGACAGAAAGCTAGTGCATCCAAGACCACGCAGGCAAGATAGCCGCCACCACCTGCACCGGGCATCTTCCACGCTAACACATCTTCCATGGCAGAGTAACGATTGATGTAGTCTTCTATCGTAGGAGATTGCGGGTCTTTGCCCGCATTGACGTTCTTGGGGTGAATCATACCCGGGAACATGGTGGTTTGGGCATCGAACGAGGCTTTATATGCCACGGCAAAGGCATCCAAGTCCTTATTCATAATGGCGTTCCAGCAGTCATCGGCAGCTTTAGCCAAGGCTTTGACTTTAGGTTCCGTGATATCCTTGCCATCCACTACCGAACAACCCGGACGACGTGGCTCCATTGGTATCATGACGAGATGGCTTTCGAGCCAGCTGAGAATAGCTTCATCTTGGCAGGTCTCAATCTTGAGTGGCCAGTAGAGTTTATCGTAATAATGTCGCACCAAGCCTGGCATGCAAATACCGATGCTGTCCTGTGCCCCGCTGATAATGCCATCACTGCGCTCAGGGTCGTTTTCGAAGCAGAAGACAAGTTTGGCAAGGGTTTCTGGGTCCATCTCGGGAAGTTGCATGGGCCAAATTCTCTTGATCATATTGCGTGTCGAGGTGGAGAGGCCACAGCGTTCGCGTATTTCAAATGTCGGCTCCAAAGAGATGGTGATAGCCCAACCAGGAGCAAAGCATGAAACATACGGCTGGTCGATCCAGGTTCCAGCCAAGTCCAAGCGTGTAGGTATCCGACAAAGGTCATGCTTCAATGCCGTCGAAGAGCGCGCTTCCAAACCTTCGGAAGGGGTTCGTTTCAACACCACATATTCAATCCCACGCTCTTCACAAAACCGCCGTTTTTCGTCCGACGAACCGTCTTCGTTGACCACAAAGATATCGGGTTTAAGTCTACTGACGGTATTCACAAAATCCATCACGCCGTCGCCGTCATTGATAAATGCGTCTTTCACATAGCGGATGGCTTTCACCATGAAGAGGCGTTCCTTCTCTGGATAAAGCGTCTTGTGGTTTTTGTAGTGCAGGATGGTTGCGTCGGAGCCGATGCCCACATATAGGTCGCCATATTGAGCAGCTTGTCGAAAAAACTCAACGTGACCGCTGTGCAACAAGTCGTAGCAACCCGAGACAAATACTTTTTTGGTCATGGAGTCTAATTTTGCCGCAAAGATAGTGATTTTTTGTAGGAAAGCATGTCATTCCTGCTTAGGTTAGCGGGTTGGATGGAATCTATATCATTTGGGCTTCCGCCAAGGCAGCCATAAAATACCAACGTCCATTGCTTTCGCAATAGCATTTATAGCGGGTGCGTTGCTTCTCCCCTTTCTGGAATACAAGTCCGTTTTTCAGCGTGAACCTGGCGCCGTCGGGTAGGCTTTCCACTGTGACGGCAGCTGTAACATTTTTGTCATATTGCTTTAAAACACGTTGCAGGTTTTGGTCTGCAGTGCTACTGGCTTTGATGTGTTGCAAGTGCTTTTGCAGGGCATCAAGAATGTCTTTTGGGAAGATGCTGACGACCATAAAAGGCTGCAATAAAATAGCGAATTGTTTTTGCCATTCCGTTCCATGAGGTTGCACCTTTCGTGAACCATATTGCTGATACACATCATAATGTGCTACCTCGTGTAGGTAGGTGATGAGCATTTGGTAGGGATTTAGGTCGTAATTAAGGGTGATGGTGCAGATGCCGTTTTTTGTCCGTGGAGTACGGAAGTCACCCAACTTGGAATTACGAGGTCGCTTGAAATGCAGTTTAAAACGCCGTTGCGAATACACCTCGCCCACCATCGTCACCGATGCCTCGGGGAAGTAGCGTTTCAGCAGGTCTTGTTCCTCAGCCTTCATTGGTTTTAATTCTGGTAGTATGTCATACCGAACCTTTCAGTGCATAGATTTCCTCCCTTCTTCGTCGGTCGAAATGACATGCTCTGAAAGGTGAGTGTATCTATGGTTTCCTGCGGTGTATAACTCCACTTGGTGCATGTGTTGCAATGGCGCGGCGTCCTGACACGACCTGGCACATCCTTGGTTTTGCAAGAAGAGACAAAGAGGACGAATCCCAATAATAACAATATTAATAGTTTTTTACTCATTTCGATAACCAGATTGCCGGATCTTGTCGGTTTTGTTCTTTTAATAGTTCAAAATGTAGTTCTGTCTTGTTCTCAGTCTTGTTGGTGTGGACGGAGCCAAGGTTTTGCTTGGTGTTCACCTTGTCGCCACGTTTCACGGTGACGTTTTCGAGGTTGGAATACACCGTGAAATACTCTCCATGGCGCAAAATCACCACTGTATTGGCGCCCGTCAGCTTGGTGACACTGGCCACCTCTCCTTCGAAGACGGCGCGAGCCTTGGCACCTTCTGTCGTGGCGATGTCGATACCGTTGTTGGTCACAGTGACTTTGTCAGATACCACAGATGTGTGTTTTCCGTATGACGAAGAAATCACGCCGCGTTCCACGGGCCAGGGCAGCTTGCCTTTGTTGTTGACAAAGTTGGTCGAGAGTGTCTTTTCAGCTGGTGTCAGCGCCATGCCTTTTTCTTTCGGTGCGGGTGCGGTGGTCTTGCCTTGGCTTTTGTTCTTTGCAGCCTCTTCCCTGCGCTTTCTTTCGGCTTCC
This sequence comes from uncultured Bacteroidia bacterium, assembly GCA_902789915.1. Classification (GTDB taxonomy): domain Bacteria; phylum Bacteroidota; class Bacteroidia; order Bacteroidales; family F082; genus Limimorpha. Next base: position 2,814 of record CADAPW010000035.1, read on the forward strand.
TCGTTGGCCTTTCGGATTTCTTCTGCGATGATGTCGTCGATGGCTTTCTGTAGCTTTTGTGCCTGTTGTTGCTTGTTCTTGATGTCTTGTTGTATGCTGCCTTCCTTTTTCTTCAGGTTGGCCACTTGGCTGTTGAGTTCTTCCTTTTCCTTCTTCAGCTCTTCCTGTTGTGCTTTCTCGTCTTTCAGCATGGCGGCCTGTTCCTCGCGTGCTTGTTGGCTGGCTTCCACCGCGTTGCTGATTTCCCGTTCGGTGTTGGCGATTTGGTTCATCTTTATCTTTCTGGCATCGGTGAACTCGCGGATATAGCGCAGTCTACGGAAGGCTTGGTTGAAGTCTTTTGAGGCAAAAACAAAGCCCAAGAGGTTATAATTGTTCCGGTTTTTGTTGGCGAAGACAATCATTTTAGCATATTCCTTCTGCAATTTATTGAGATTGGAATTCAGGGTTTTGATGTTGCTTTGTCCTGCGTTTATTTCTTCGTCAAGGACAGCTATCTGCTCGTTATAGGCCTTGATGAGTTTCTCCCTTTGTTTGATTTTTTTGTTGAGAATCGACACTTCGTTGAGGGTCATCTCCTTGTCTTTGGTGGTCTTTTTCAACAATTGGTTGGCGGTCGAAATCTCTTTTTGTAACGAGGTGATTTCGCTCTGCAGCTGTTGTTTCGACTTGCCTTTCGTTTTTTGACAATAGGTTGGGTTGGAAACAAATAGTAAAAACAATAGAGCAAAAATAGAAACGAAGCACCTTTTACCGTCATGGCGGAGGCACATCCGCCATCTCCCAAGCACAAGGGAAAGCCCTTCTTGCTTAGGAGATTGCGGGTCAAGCCCGCAATGACGGCTTGGATAGTGTTTCGTTATGTTTTTGGTATTGTTCATCTTTTCTTCGGCAGCAGGATACGCTCCATTTTATCTGTGATTTTCAAGGGGAAAGAGGTCTTTTCATACAATTGCACTTTGCTGTATTTTACCTTGGCGGAATAATTGCCAAAAGCGAAGATATTTAGCAAAACTACTTGGTTTTCAACGGGAGGAATACCTTCATTATTGTCCAAAAGCAGGGTTTCAACCCAAGGCAAACTAACGGGTATCCCAAAATGTTGGGCAACGCTGTCCAAAGGCTCGGCCAAATAATTCTTTTCCATTCGGTTAATGATCCAAACGGAATCGGTGCTGATTTTGACGCGTGCCACTTCCACGCCCATTGGGGCTGTCACGCTGAGCCATAAGAGGCTGTCACGGCGCATCCGGAGCTGTCCCGACAAGTCGTCGAATGTCATGCCGTTGCCTTCCACGTCGATGTCGACCTTCGAAGTAAGCCATTCGTACGACTTTGCTGGTGGAGGTGCCACAGTTTTCTTGCGCGAGGCGCAGGAAGTCGCCGCCAACAACAAGGTTAGGAACGCTATCTTCATCAGGTTTTTCACGTTTTGTTTCCCTTCAATTTCCGTTCCAATTAATTCTCGCCGAGTTTTCGCAAAATGGCGTTGTAATGTTGGTTATAAGTCTCGTCAGGCTCTTTCAGCAGTTTCAGGGCTTTCTTCATGTATTTTTCGGCTTCCTTGTAGTCCCCCTTCATGTAAAGCACCCAAGCGTAGGTGTCTAAATAAGTTGGGTTGTCAGGCTCCATGGTGATGGCTTTTTCCGACATTTCAAGAGCTTTGTCCAAGTCTTGGTTTTTCACGGCGAGGTAATAAGCATAATTATTGAGTACCAGCACGTTGTCTGGGTCGTTGCGCAGCGTGCGTTCGTAAGCATCGAAGGCTTTTTCTTCGTCACCTTGTTCATGGTAGATGTCGCCCAAGAACGCGTCAAAGTTGGCCATCTGTATTTTGTCGGTCGTATATCTCCTACCCTTTTCCAGATACGTGATGGCCTCGTCGTTGTTCTTCAAAACTGCGCTGGCGACACCCGCATACCAATAGAACACAGGCTGCATGGGATAGTATTTCAAGGCGGCGATAGCGTGGTCGCGCACGGCCTCATTTTCGTTGAGCCTCGACTCGCTGATGATAAGGTTTTGCCAGGAATAGAAGTCGGTGCTGTCGATGCCCAACGACTGCTGATACAACGCCTTGGCTTTCACGGCATCCTCTTTCATGATGTAATAGGAGCCGAGAATCAGATAGCCGAGTTTATTGTCAGGATAGGTCTCAATGAAGGCTTCGCCACATTGCCGAGCCTGCTCGTTGATTTGCTTGGAGTTCTGGTTTTTATCAATCCAATAGTCATAGATATTGGTCTTGGTGTTGAGATCGAGATTTTTGTTGCGGATGGCGGCCAACAACTCATCAAAGGCTTTTTCCTTGTCACCGTTGTTCTCGTAGAACTCCAACAAAGAAATGTTGATATACGGGTCGTTAGGGTTCAGCTCCTTGATTTTCTCGTATGTTTTCAAGGCTTCCTTGTTCTTGCCTGTCTCGGCGTATATCTGTGCCAACATGCTGTAATAGCGTGGGTTTTCAGGGTTTTCTTCGACTAGTTTTTCCAGTTCTGAAATGAGTTTCTTGTTGTTGCCTTGTCTTTTGTAGATGCCCAACTTTTGTTCGGTGATGATCTCGTTTTTTCCGACTTGCTGCTCCAACAAATCCATCTTTTTCAAGGCCTTGTCGTAGTTTTCGGTGATGAGATATACATCGATGAGGTCGCTGAGCATCTCGGGGTCGTCGGGATACTTTGCGGTCAAGTTTTCGTAAAGTTTGGCGAAGTCATCGTATTGCTCCAAGTTGCGGTAGAATACCCCAAGGCGCATTTGATACCATTTGTTGTCAGGGTCGATTTCGGCAGCCCGTTGGATCATGTTGAAAGCATCTTCAATGCGTCCCACATTGTAGTATTGCTCGCTCAGTTCAAACATGGAAGCGGCATCGTCAGGCAAGTAACGAAGGGCCTGCTCAAAATTGCGGATGGCGCCTTCGCTGTCCTCACGGTATTTGCTTTGAAGGCCGTCGGAAAAGTAGGTGGCGTTTTTGCGTTTGTCGGGCAGTTCTCGAAACATTGTGCCTGTATCTTGGGCAGCGACATCTAGGCATATTAAAAACAAGAGCAATAAGAGTACTATAGGCCTTTTACCGTCATGGCGGAGGCACATCCGCCATCTCCCAAACGCAAGAGAAAGTCTTTCTTGCTTAGGAGATTGCGGGTCAAGCCCGTAATGACGGGTAAGGGTATAAAAAGGATTATTCATAATACTATTGTTTTCAGTTTTTTCCTGTATGACCAAAGCCGCCAGCACCACGTTCCGTCTCCGAAAGCATTTCCACTTGTATAGTCTCGGCTTGTTCGCATTTGGCGAACACCATTTGTGCGATACGGTCCCCGCTATTGATGACAAACGCCTTGTCCGACAAATTGATAAGGATAACACAAACCTGTCCGCGGTAGTCAGCGTCGATGGTGCCGGGGCTGTTGAGTACGGTGATGCCGCTTTTGATGGCCAGGCCGCTGCGGGGACGCACCTGTCCTTCGTAGCCTTCGGGGATTTCCATGTAGAGGCCCGTGGGCACCAAGGCGCGTTGCATGGGTTCAAGGGTGATGGGGCCTTCGGGCAGGTAGGCACGGAGGTCCATGCCGGCTGAGTTTTTGGTCTCGTAGTCAGGCAAGGGGTTATTTGAGGTGTTGACGATTTTGAGTTGCATATTTGAGATTCAAGATTTAAAGATTCAAGATTCAAGATTCAAGATTCAAAGATTTAAGATTTGGAAATTTTTCTTTTGGCGAAGGAGACGATGCCTTTCACCAAATCCTTCTCCATCCAACAGATGAAGGCAACGAACACCAGCAATAGTCCGGTGTTGACGACTAAAGTCCAAACTGTGCTCTCGATGTGGATATTCTTTTGTGCGAAAAATATGACCATGGCGACGGCGAAGTACACGAAAGCAGATTTCAAATTGTAAGGTATCGGTGCTTTCTTTTGTCCAACAAAATACGAAAGCACCATGCATACCGCATAACCCGCAAAACCACCCCAAGCACAAGCCATGTAACTGTATTTCGGCACAAAGATAAAATTGACGGCCAACAACACAGCACAGCCGATGCCAGAGAAGACGGCGCCCCACCAAGTTTGGTCGGTGAGTTTATACCAGAAAGAGAGGTTGAAATAAATGCCCATGAAGATTTCGGCCATCATCACGATAGGCACCACGCGCAGGCCTTCACGGTAACTTTCTCCGACGAGATATTTCAAGATGGGCATGTACATCACCACGGCGAGGAAAGCCAGCAGCGTGAAGATGATGAAGTATTTCATCACTTTGGCTTGGTTTTCTTTGTCGTCTTTGTCGCGTTTACCACCGAAAACGAAAGGCTCGTATGCATAGCGAAAGGCTTGCGTGATCATCGCCATAATCATCGCGATTTTCACACAAGCGCCATAGATGCCGAGTTGTGTTTCGCCCTCCACGCCAGGGACGATTTTCTTGAACACGATTTTGTCGGCCACTTGGTTAAGGATGCCGGCCAAGCCCAAAAGCAAAATGGGCCAAGTGTAGTTCAACATTTCTTTCAGCAAATCGCGATCGATTCCGTGGCGCAGTTTCTTGATTTCCTTGATAAATCCAAAGTTGACCAGCGTGGTGCAAATCAAGTTGGCGATAAAGATATACCCCACCTGGTAACTGGTATGATACCATGACATCATGGCTGGGAAGTGTTCCTTGAGGAACGGTGCCACATAGAAAATGAATACGTTCAACAACAGACTTAAGACGATGAAAGAGAGTTTCAGTGTCACGAACTTGACAGGGCGATTCTCATAACGCAGCCTTGCGAAAAGAATAGACTGGAAGGCATCAAAGGCCACAATGATGGCCATGATTTCGACAAACTCGGGATGCAAGGCATAGTCCAAGGCGCCTGCGATGGGCTTCAGAAACACCGATACCAAAATGAGGAAAACCAGCGAGACAAATCCCACAGAAAGTCCTGCGGTTGAAAATGCTTTGTCGGGATTGACATTTTCCTTGTTGGAGAAGCGGAAAAAGGTAGTTTCCATGCCGAAGGTCAGGATGACGAGGAGCAAGGCCGTATAGGCATACAAGTTGGTCACGATGCCATATCCTCCCGATTCGGCAGCCATCCGATGGGTATGGATGGGAACGAGCAGGTAGTTCAGAAACTTGCCGACGATGCTGCTCAAACCATAAATGGCGGTCTGTTTCGCTAGTGAACCTAATCTGTTTTCTGACATTGGGTTTCGTTTAATTTGGGTAACGCAAAAATAGGTTTTATTGTTGTATTATTGGATTCAAGTTTTTGGAAGGGTTATGACAAACTCCGCCCCCTCCCCTTCTGTGCTCTCAAAGTCTATTGTTCCGCCAGCGGCTTGCACGATGTTGTAAGTCAATGACAGACCCACACCAGAGCCTCCGGTTTTTGTTGTGAAATTGGGCAGGAAAATGCGGCCCTTGTCCTCTTCCTTGATTCCCTTGCCGTTGTCCTTGACAGCGATGACGAAAGTTTTTTCTGTTGTTTCTAACCTGACTTCAATCTTTCCGTCATTTTTCGTGCTAATGGCTTGTGTGGCATTTTTTACGAGGTTGCCGACAGCGCTGTTTAAGTTGGTCTTGTCGCCGTTGAAGGTGTAGTCTTTCGTTCGGTCATAGATGAACCCGAATACGATATTTTCCTTGTTGTCGTATAGATTCACCACATTGCCGACCAACTCGGCCAAATCCAATGGTTGCGGGTGGTTTTCGGGCAGTTTGGCGTAGCGTGAGAACGAGGAGGCGATATCGGATAAGGCATCGATTTGTTCTATCAAGGTGTTGGATGTACGCTGGGTTTGTTCGGGTGTGGCTTTACCGTTTTCGATGTTGCGTTGCAGCATTTGGACGCTGAGACGCATGGGTGTGAGAGAGTTCTTGATTTCGTGGGCCACTTGCCGTGCCACGTCGCGCCAGGCCGACTCTGCTGTGGTGCGTTTCAATTCTGCGGCACTCTTCTCAAGCTCTACAATGAGTTGGTTATACTGCTTCACCAATGCCCCGATTTCGTCGTTCCGTTTCCATTCGATAGGCTCGTTTTTTTGGTCGATTTTGATGTCGCCCAGTTTGTTTTGTATCAGCGTCAAGGGCTGTGTCAGCTTCTTGGTGATTCCTATGACGAATATCAATGCCACGCCAAGCAACACCAAGATAATGTTGACGTATGTGAGCATAAAGGATTTGATTTCCTTTTGCAGATCGGTTTCACTTGAGAGATATGGCGTGTTGAGAAATGCCAATGTGTTACCTTGCGCATCCGTAATGGGTAGGTAAGCCGATTCATAAATACCTTTGCCCAATTGTTCCTTGTGGGTGTAATACAAGGCCTTGTTTCGGAACATATTTTGATAGCCTTCGGCGTTCATAATGGGTGCTTGTAAGGTAAGTTCGTAGATTTCAGGTCTTGTAGTGGCGATGAGTTTTCCGTCAAGGCTATATAGGTTAAGGTCGGTAAAAAACGTGTTGGCGTAATGCTGCATGATTTCCGACCAGGTTTCTCTAGAAGTGTTTCCGACCAGTTCCTTGAAATTGATATTGTTCTGCATCTCTAAAGCTAAAGTTCGCGTTGTCTCGAACTGTGCCGACATGGTCTTTTGGTTGTAGAGGCTTCGCATGTAAACCACAGAAACAGGTCCAATGGCAAAGAAAGCAACCCCCAATGTGATAAAGATGACCGTTTGCAGCCGTTGCCTGAAGCTGCGGTCTTTCCAGGGTTTTTGTTTCTTTGGTCTTATGAGCCAATAGATGAAGAGGTAGGGAATTAGTAGGCCTAGGAAAAATATGGCAAACGGCCCCGTGATTTCCGACCAGCCTTTTCTTGGAGTGCTGATGATTAGTTCTCCATTTTCGCCGTTGGTAATCGAAAAGTGTTTGTAGCCATTGCTGTCGGTAAATTCGCGGTCTTTGGTGCTTATGTCTTTCAGAAAATTTGGGTAGATGTATTTGCCGTATTTGTAGACGAGGATGTTGTCGCGGTAACTAGCGACTGAGTAATCGTAAGGTTTTTCACTGTTTTTTTCTTGTAATAATTGTGGAAAGCCGAATCCTTCCGGAGCGATGGGCTTGTAGAACTCAAAATACAGTGTTCGTTGTTGCAGCGAATCAGCCGAAAGTATCTTGATTTTGGATAAATAGTTTGGATCTAATGTATTGTAGTCCATGAAATAGAGACAGTCTCCTACCCTTTTTTGGCTGTTTTTGGCCAGTTTTTCTAGGAAAAAATCATCGCAATTGGCGACTGTATCCTCAGGTTGTATGTCAATGAACTCTTCTGGTGAACAAATTGTTAAAGTGGCTTGGTAGTCTTTCATAGTCTCGTCGAAGAGGAACTCTTTGGAATATCCAAGCACGACATCTGCTAGCACGTTGCTTTCAGCAAATAAAATCTCTTGGAAAGAAGTATCGTCTTTGATTTCATTGGCGAATTGTTGAAAAGCGTTTTCAAACGCTGTGTCTCGCTTTACTAATAGATGTTCTGCCATGGCAGCCATCTCCGAGTTTTCTTTTTTGATGTTATGCTTATAATATATATAAGTGGTTGCTATGGCAATTATTAAAATCGCTGCAACACCGTATTCTACTCTGTATTTTTGATCTTGGTTTGAGGTTGTTCTTCGTGGAATGAGTAGCGCTACGGCAAGAATAAACAATATCAGCGCAAAACCACCGATGATGATTTTGGTATATATCCCAAATGTCATTTTTTCTATTTGGCAATTAGCAAGGTGTTTTCCAGTGGTCGATAGGATGCTATATTCGCCTTCCTCTGTGAAGGTTACCTTGCTGTTGAGAAATCCGTCAAAGGGGACAAATCTGTTTTGGAAGAAGGAGTTTTCTAATCGATAGGTCGTGTTGATGAGTTTGAAGACATAGTAGTTCAAGTTGCCTTTGCTGAAGGTGCGCACATAATAATCCCCTGTGAGTAGGTTACAAATTGTATCATTGTTGACCTGCACCTTTCTTCTGATGAGTTTTGGTCCCACTAGATTGTTGTTCCAATATAACAGAGAGTCGTCGTGGAAAATATAAAGTCCTACTTCTGCCAAGTCATATTGGTGGTAGTTGGCATTGTTATCGATTAGGTTTTTGGTGTTTTTTTCAACCTCTTTTATGGCGTGTTGCACCATTTTAGCTCCGACATTTGGTTTTTCAATGCCCAATGATGTTATGGCTGCTGTAATTAATATTATAGCTGCAAAGAGGAGTATTCCCCACCCCCATACCTTCCTTTTTTTTGTTATATTGTCCACTTATTAACTATTATGTTGTAAACCAATTCCTTACAAAATTTTAATTTTAATCCATTTTTTATCCTTTTTGGTGTCTTCATTCTTTTTGGTCCAAAAGTCTCTTAAACGCCCTAAAACACCTCAATTTTTCAATTTTCCGTTTTTTGCTTCTCAAATACATATACCTTACTCGACCATTCTTTTGACTTTCTTGCCTTACAATTGGATACCCAACCTCGGTATATTCCTCTGATTAACGGAAAGTTGTGGTGTCTGTATTGTTCGCTCATATAAGAAATGTAATAGGCATCCCATCTTAGTTTATCGGTCTTTACCAAGGTTAAACCGTTGGTTTTGAATATCTTGGATAATGTTTCTTTGTTAAAATGGTTCAAATGTCTAGGCACATCGTAAGCCGCCCATTTCTCTTTATAGTATTCTGCATCGTACGACTTGTAGTTGGGTACTGCGATGACAATTCTTCCGTCTTTTTTAATAAGTCGTTGTAGTTGTGCAACTTGCCATTTTAGATCTTCTACATGTTCCAATACATGCCACATAGTAATCACATCAAAGGTTTCATTTGGGATTTGGTCTAATTCCACGCTGGACAGTATCTCTGCTTTGATGCGTTTCCTTGCGATTTCCTTTGCCTCTTCTGAGGGTTCTATGCCTATGCAGTTCCATCGTTGTTGTTCTGCTGTGTGAATAAAATCTCCAACCCCACAGCCTATATCTAATAGCTTTCCTATGTTTTTGCCATTAGTTGCTAATTTGTATTTATGCTTCAGGTTGATAGATTTTACAAACTCATAAATTTTAGGAATAAATCCTTTTTTGTTTTCCTTGTGGCTGTAATACTCCTCGGATTTGTAATATTCCCCTATTTTTTCCTTCGACGGTCTTGGCTCTGTAAATAGCAATCCACACTGATGACATTCGTAGATTTCGAATTCTTCGTTTGTAAGAAATTCATCTTTTAACCATAGATGAATTTGTGTTTTTTCACTGCTGCACCAGGGGCATTTGTATGTGTTCATATCTTTAGTGTTTCATGTGAAACAAATCTGTTATCTTCCTAAGAATATGGCTAATACGTTAATATCAGCTGGTGAAATCCCGCTGATTCTTGAGGCTTGCCCCAAGGTCTCGGGTTGGTAGCGGTTCAACTTTTCTCTAGATTCGTATGATAAGGATTGTATGTTATGGAAGTCGAATTCTTTGGGAAGTTTTACATTTTCAAGTCGGTTCAATTTTTCAGCTAGTTCGTTCTCCTTTTGTATATAACTGTCGTATTTGATTAGTATTTCTGCTTCTTCAAGACATTCTCTAATAAATCTATCTTCGGTGTTGTATCGTTCTTTAAGAATTGAAATACGATTGGTCATATCAAAAAGTCCAATTTGCGGTCTCAGTAACAGGAAAGCTATCTTCATTTTTTGCTCTATGGGTGCACTTTGTTTTTCTTCTAATAGCCTGTTGATTTCTTCTGGGTATACTGATGTCTCTTTCAAGAAATCCATTATTTCATGCACTTTGGCTTTCTTCTTCATGTAATTTTGATAGCGTTCTTCTTTGGCTAATCCTATTTTGTAAGACATTTCCGTTAAGCGGGTATCGGCATTGTCTTGTCTTAAGAGTATACGATACTCAGCCCTGCTGGTGAACATTCTGTAAGGTTCGTCCACGCCTTTGGTAATGAGATCGTCGATTAATACACCGATATAGGCTTCAGCACGTGATAAAACCAGTGGTTGCTCATCTCTTAATGTCAAACTTGCGTTGATTCCTGCCATTAGACCTTGACAAGCTGCTTCTTCGTAGCCCGTCGTTCCATTGATTTGTCCAGCGAAATATAAACCATGTATGCGTCTTGTTTCTAGTGAGTGATGTAATTGCTCTGGAGGGAAATAGTCGTATTCTATGGCGTAACCAGGGCGAAAAATCTTGGCGTTCTCAAAGCCTTCGATTTGTCTCAAAGCCTCGTATTGGATGTAATCTGGTAAAGAAGAACTAAAACCGTTGAGATAGTACTCTTCTGTCGTCCAGCCTTCAGGCTCTACAAAGAGTTGGTGGCTGTCTTTACCCGCAAACCGTTCGATCTTGTCTTCGATGCTTGGGCAGTATCTTGGTCCCACACCTTGGATTCTGCCATTGAACATAGGAGAGTATTTGAAGCCTTTGCGCAAGGTTTCATGTACTTTCAATGACGTATGTGCTATCCAACAGCTTCTTTGTTTGTTGATTTTGAATGGTTCGGTATAAGAGAAGCCCACCACTTCATCGTCACCTTTTTGCTCTATGAGTTTGCTGAAGTCTATGGTTCTTCCATCAATTCTCACGGGCGTACCAGTCTTTAATCGTTTGGCCTCAAAGCCGAATTCTTTCAACTGTTCAGTTATGCCGTGGCTGGCCACTTCTCCCATTCTTCCTCCTGGGAAATGTTGTTCGCCAATATGGATTAAACCGTTAAGGAAAGTGCCATTAGTGAGTATGACCGCCTTACTCTCAATCTCACCTCCCATCATGGTTTTCACGCCTTTGATTTGGTCGCCTTCCACCAACAACCCCACCACTGTATCTTGCCAAAAATCGAGGTTAGGTGTCTTTTCCAAGAGGCTGCGCCATTCAGCTGAGAATAGCATCTTGTCGCTTTGGCATCTTGGACTCCACATGGCGGGACCTTTTGACTTGTTGAGCATCCTGAATTGGATCATGGTGCGGTCGCTGACAATGCCCGAATAGCCACCCAAAGCGTCGATTTCGCGGACAATCTGTCCTTTGGCGATGCCCCCCATTGCTGGGTTGCACGACATGGAAGCCATCAAGCGCAAGTCCATGGTGATGAGCAAGGTCTTGCTACCTAAATTCGCCGCCGCCGCCGCCGCCTCGCATCCGGCGTGACCGGCTCCTACAACGATTATATCATAGCGTTCAAAAATCATCTTATGGTCAGTGTTTCACGGGAAACATTATATATAAATGTTTAACTATCAATTAACTAAATAATAATTTTAGCGATTCTTCCTCTTTTTCACGCATCTCTTTTGTCCTGCCAAAAGTCACGGCGTTTTCCTTGATGCGGTCCACACTGATGCAGAATTCACTTGACAGCACGGTTTCGCAATCTGTCAACGGGAAGGTGACGATGTCGGTATAGAAGTCGTGGCCAAGGCGTTCTTTGTTGATTTCCAACAACTTCTCATCGCTACAGAAATAGTAGTACAACTCTCCTATCGTCTTGTCATAACCCTTTGCCACGGACTCAATCCAAGCCTTGTCACGCTGGGGGTCGATGGGTGGCATTTCCACATCCAATGTGCTGAATCTGATCATCTTAATGCGTGTTTTTCTTCAAATAGTAGTCGTTGATTTTGTCCTTATAATAGGGTGCGTATTCTATCGGGTTGGTACGCAGAAATTCTTGGTTTTTCTTAAGCGATTGCTCATAGAGGTATTCTTCGATCTTGCGGTCGAAATGCGAGCCTTTGTACTCGTTCGACTTGCGTTTTTCCTCTTGCTCGCGCTTCTCTTGTGCCTTTTGCGACTCCAGCATCCTGGATTCTATGCGACGGCTGCGCTCTATCATCTGTCGGTTGATTTTTTTGTTCACCAATTCTTCCTCCAATTGTTCCATGTCCTTGATGATTTCGTTCAGTCCGTCATCGCCGATTTGCCCGTTTTCCTTCATCTCGTTGAGCATCTGCTGCATGCCTTGGCGTATCATCTCTTGTTCTGCCGCCATGCGTGCAAATTCTTCGCTCATGTTAGGTAAAGGCTGTCCCGACTGGTTCATCTGCTGTTGCATTTGTTTGAGTTGCTCGCTCAGTTGCTTTTGCAATTGCTGCATTTGCTGCATGTTCTTCGAATTCTTGCCGCTTTGTCCGGGTTTCGGCTTTGGACACGACATGGCCATGCCCATGGATTCCATGCTGTTTTCCATTTCCTCCAATGACTCGGCAATCATCAAAGCCAGGTTGTTCATCGACATCATGGCAGTCTGCTGGTGGCGCGTGGCTTGGGAGAGCTTCAAGCCATTGAGGTATTTCATGGCGTTTTCCGTCTGATTTTCAATGGTATGTAGTTCATCAAAAATAAAATTCTGTATCATTGGCTGGCGCATGGCCAAGTTGCGCAACGAATCGCGAACCATGTTAAAGTTGTCGGCGATTTCTTTTTGCTGGACGATTTTCTGAACCAAAGAGGGGTCGTCTGTGCGCAAACTGGCGATATCGGTCATTAGGGCTTCTTGCTCATGAGAGGCGTGGACTACATTTTCCAGCAAAATGCGCATCAAATGAGCGTCTTCTGCCATCTGTTCCATGCCGCCCATCTGCATCATCGACATCATGTTTTGCGCCATCTTTTGCATCTTTTTGCCCGCCTGTTGCTTCTGGTTTTTCGACTGCTGCTGGTTGCCATTTTGCTCGTTTTGCATGGCGTTGTCGAGGTTCTGGTTGATGTCTTGTTCCATCTCCTCGTCTTTTTCCATATCAAAAGGCTGTTGCAAGTCTTTGTTTTTCTCAAGAAGCTGGTCGAGTTCGTCCATCATTTTGTCAAACTCCTCTTTAGCTTCTTCTGCGGATTTTTGGTCATCGTTTTGTTCGCCGTTTTGTTCGCCCTTCTCCCCTTCTGCTTTATTCTGGTTATCAGCGTTTTCCTTCTGCAAATCTTCGCCGAGTTTGTCCAATTTGTTGGCCAAGTCGGTGAGGTCTTTTTCCATTTTCAACTGCTCCAAAAGGGCCAGGTTGCGGTCGAGCAAGTCTTGCATCGACTGGTTGTTTTTCTTGATGTCTTGCAACATCTGTTGCATCTGCTCGCGCGGCATCTCCGTAAGGAGTTTGTCGATTTGTTCCATGAGTTTCTGCAACTCCTCGGGAATCACCTCGTTGAAGAGCTTGTTGATTTGTTCCTGCTTCTTGATGAGGTCTTCGTTGCCCAGGTTGTGTTCCTTCATGAAGTTCGACAGCTTGTCTTGTTCTTCCTGCAATTTGTTCCATTCTTCCTGAATTTGTTGCTGTCGCTCCATCAGGTCTTTCATCTTTTCCTTGTCGGACCAGTCCAAATCCAGCTTTTGGACAAGGTCTTGCAGCATCTTTTCTATCTCGTCCTGCAGTTTATTGGCCTCTTTCGATTTCTCGGAAAGGCGGTCCAAGATGTCTTCCGACGATTGGTCGGCGATACTGTCCAAAGCAGCCTCGGAAGGCTTGTAATAAGTGAAGGTCTCGGAGCGCTTCGACTTTGGTCCGTGGTAGCCGTCATTGTCCCAAATCTCAAAATACACCTCCATATCTTGTCCGGGCATGATGCCGAGGCTGTCCATATTGAATTGGTAGAAGAAGGAGGAGCGGGTCTGCTTGAGGTCCAAAGGCACGGTCTTGACGATGTTTTTCTCAATAGGTTCCTTGACTTTGCAGTTGAAAGTCAATCGGGTGAAACCATAATCGTCGGTGACGAGACCCGAGAAATAGACATCAGAGGAAAGTTCCTCGTCAAACGATTCCACGCGAATGTCGGGGTAGGCATCGGGCAGCACGTCGACGGAGAAGGGTAGGGGATCCAAGGTGTTGTTCCAGGTGTTTTCCACCTGCACCTCGAACTTGGTGGATTGTCCCGCCACAAATTGATATTCGAAAATGTCATCTTTGGCAGTCAGGTCGGTGACAAGCGAGTCGCGGGTCAAGGTAACTTTTTCAGTGTCGCGGGTGATGAAACTGAAGGTGAGGTTGGTACCTTGTGGGACGATGAGTCTCGTCTTGGCCTCCAAGGTCTCGTTGCTGCGGTGGATGTAAGCAGGATAATGTACATCGCAGCGGTAGGAGAGTAGGGTAGGGTTGGGATGCACAATGATGTGCAACGGACGGCTGGTGTATTCGCCACCGACCACGCTAAAAGTCAGGTCGTTGTAAAGGTTCTTGAAAGTATAACTGAAATCGTTGACAGAGCCACGAGTCATCAGCTGCTGTCCCAATTCGCTTTTCACATAGAAAGCGTCGGGGATGCGACCGCCCGTGACATGGATGTTGAACTTCACCTCTTGGCCTTGGGTGGTTTCGATTTCGTCCTGCTCAATTTCCACTTGATAGGGGAGGGGCTTCTCAAAACTCTGCTCATAGTTGACGATGCGCTGCGTGGGCTGCACGGCAAACGAGGGCAAAAACACCATCAGCAGTATTAATAAAAGGAGTAGCCCAAAAAAGACTCCCAGCCATTTCAAATTGCCGCGCAGGTCGACGGCATCGGAAAACCGGATGGGGGAGAGGCGGGCGCTGCGTTGCTCGATGGTAGCCGCCAACAAGTCGTTCTCAGTCCCTGAGCCTGAAGACACTGAGGTCCCTGAGCCCGTCGAAGGGCCGACAAATCATCACAGAGGCTTGTTCTACCGACATCTTCTTTCGGAAGCGGATCAGGTTGACAAGTGGGATAAGGAAATGGTACACCAAAACAAAAGCGCTACCAACCAGCAAAAACAGGAAAAGCACAAAGCGTCCTTTGGACGGGAACCAAGAGAAATATTCCAACCCGTTGATGAGCAGGTAGAAGACAATCCACAGCACAGCACCCACCAACACGCCTTGTATCAGACGGTTAAGGTAGTACTTCCGTGTGAAGCCCTCAATTTTCTCGATCAATTTGTTTGGTGCAGACATACCCAATATAGAATGAGCCGCAAAGATACACAAAAAAAAGAGTTCCGTGTGCGGAACTCTATTTTTGTATCCTGAGCCACATGTCGGACTCGAACCAACGACCTACGCATTACGAATGCGTTGCTCTACCAACTGAGCTAAAGTGGCGTCTTTTGCGGCTGCAAAAATACAACTTTTTGGGAAATTGGAGGCAAAAATCTTAAAAAACTAATTTTTTTGGATTGCTTCGCAAGAAATCCAAATATAATCATTTTAAAATCTATTGAAAATCAATGACATAAAAATTTTTTACCGACAAATGCAATAAATAAACTATTTTTTTAGTTGTAAATTCAAAACAATCTATATATTTGCAGCGTCAAGACAAACCAAAATGGCTATCAAACGACACATAGTAGTATTAATGGTGATAGGATTATT
>CADAPW010000036.1 GCA_902789915.1 uncultured Bacteroidia bacterium
GTGGCATTCGTTTGTGAGAAAATCTCAACGCCATCGCGCATAAGGACCACCTTTTCGATGTTCTCGATGGTCTCCCCTCCCATATTGGTGGTGGGATTGGTCCACGAAACCAAACCGGTTTTGGAATGGGCATTGTCAACTATGACTTCCAAATCAGTGGCGGCAGGAATAAAAGCATTGTAGATGTAGTCGGGGATAAAATCGAAAATGGCCGCTTGGTTATCGTTGAAAGTGCCATTTCCCGTGTTCAAGGCATCGATTGCATAATAGTTGTTATACTGATTGGACCATCCCCAATTGAAGTAGAACTGACGGTTGTTATTGTATCCTATACACACGAACGCATGGCCTGCTTGGCCTTCTGCACCCGAGTAATAGCAAGGGATACCCCTGTCGAAACTTCTAATCAACATGTCTTCCCATTGGGTCTTTGTGAAATCATCACGGTACTTGATGTTAACAGTATTGGAATAACGGAAATACTGTTTCAAAGCGTCAGGCACATTGTATGACGAAGCACCACTGCCATCAACACCATATGCCATGTTCACCGAAACGCCGCAATGCCACATCAAACGAGCAACGGCATCTTTTTGGGCGGCTGTCGAACTGGAAGTCAAACTCACAGGCATGTTTGCCCAATCATAATAAGTGTTTTCGTAATCCGCATTTTGTTGAGGATAACCCGAAGGCGTGTAAGAATGCGAACCAACACCATGGTCAGGCCAGTTCCAATACTTCATCACCATCGCCATGGCATCAGCCACGCAGCCGGCATAAACATGGTTGCATGCCCAATAGTTATTTGCGGTAGGACAAAGCTGGTTGTAGTAGCAGCCTTGGTCCCATCCGAGGTTAAACAAAGGAGGAACGGCGGCAACACTACGGCCACCTTTCAAAAAACCATCTCTCTCAACTCTTGACCATTGTTCAGCGGTTTCGGCATCAGCTTCCAAATTGTTCTCCATGGCATATTGGATCTGACGTGCATAGTGACGCAGCATATATGCCAGTCCATCAGGCAGATCGGCTGCATTGAAGCAGTGTTCATCCGAGGAGCCAAGGATAGGCAGAGCCGCATCGTCAGCCGAAACGATGACAAAAGCATTGTCAGCATTGAAGACATAAACAGCGGGCTGGCCGCTTTCCGTCATTTCAGTGTAGGCAAGGCTCAATGTGCCGACTTGTTTGGCATAGTTGTTTTGCAAGTACTTTTGGCCCAAACGTTGTGCGCGATTCACGTCGACGGGCGATGCAATGAGTTGGCCGACAAACAGTGCCAACGTCATCATTAGTAAAGTTTTTTTCATAGGATTTAATAATTGCAATTATTGATAATGATCGATTGAAGGGTGCAAAGATAGATTTTTTTCCGGTTTTTTATGTTTTTTGCTCCTTCTTTTTTGCTGCGGGGAACAAAATATTGTTCAATATAAGCCTATAGCCAGGCGAATTGGTGTGCATGTCAAGCTCAGTGGGCGGGTCACCGACGAGGTGTTGATAGTCTTCTGGGTCGTGACCGCCAAGGAAAGTCCAGAAGCCGTTGCCGAAATTGCCATGGATATAACGGTCTTCATTCAAGGCGCCGTTGTCGCCCAAAACGACTACTGAAGGCTTCACGTAAGCCTTGTTGAATGCGGTTGTCTGCCCCATGAAGCCCTTGATTAGACGCTCGTGGCATTGCGTGAGCATGGTCGGAACAGGGTCCCATTTGGCCGAAAAGTCGAAAAGCAGAAAATAGTCGTTTTGTTCTTTTACCATGCGCAGTCGAGATTGGGTGACGTCGATGTTGGAAACCTCATATTCCTGCGGGTTGACCGACACCGTGAAGTCTGTAAACGCAAAGCAATTATCATAGTTAAGGCGTTGCGGGTCACCATTGCGGATGGGGTCGCCGTCGAACATGAAGTCGCAGATGTCGAGGCCATCGGCGGCCAAGGCGATGTCGAAGCTGTCGGGGGCTGAGCACATGGCGAACATGTAGCCGCCGCCAGCCACAAACTCACGGATTTTCTTGGCCACTGCCAGTTTCAGCTGCGACACTTTGCTGAAGCCCCAACGCTGTGCCGTGGCTTCTTGTGCCCTGACGTCCTCCTGATACCAAGGATAGTTGCGGTAGCGTGCCCAGAACTTGCCATACTGGCCAGTGAAGTCCTCGTGATGCAGGTGAAGCCAGTCGTAGGTGGGCAGCACGCCTTGCAGCACCTCGTCGTCGTAGACCACATCGTATGGGATCTCAGCGTAGGTCAGCACAAGGGTGACGGCATCGTCCCAAGGCAGGTTGTTTTTGGGCGCATAAACGGCGATGCGCGGCACCTTTTGCAGTTTCATCTCGTCCATGTTCACACCGGGGTCGGCGATTTCGGCGAGGAGTGCATCGGCTTGTGCGTCGGCGATGACGTTGTACGACACGTTGCGCATCTTACATTCGCGCTCAAACATCTCGTGGTAAGGAATCAGGTAGCTCCCTCCCCTATAATTCAGCAGCCAGCTGATTTCCACCTCACGTTGCAGCACCCAATAGGCCACACCATAGGCTTTCAGGTGGTTCGTTTGGGTGTCGTCCATGGGAATGAGAAGATAGGCGGCCTTTGAGGGGAGCGCCAAAAAGAAAAGAGCCAGTATGGTGAGGAAAACTTTACGCATTAGTTCATCCAAAATGAATTTGCAAAGATAACACTTTTTTCTGTAGCGTAACATGTTTCCCAAGAAGAGCTTCTATTTCTTCACAACTACCTTAACTAAACGCCTTTTACCGAAAGCATCCACAATACGCAACAAATACATGCCTTCAGGCAGATTGGCCACGCTGATTTCATTCGTCCCATGTACGACCTTAACCAACTGCACAAGAGTATTATAAATCTGCACCTCAGCAGGTTTAACCCCTTCAATAATCAATATTTCTTTTGCAGGATTAGGATAGACGGAAATTGAATTATCCATCTCACTGTCTTCCAACACATTAACACCTGTATAACATTCGTTAATTGTAGGATGCTGCCAAATAAGATTCTCATCCTCATAATAGCATAGTAGATTATAATAACCTCCAACATAGAAATAAAAACCAGGTTCACAAAGTCCGTTTAAACTGCCTATCCCTTCAATCCAAACTTCTCGATCCCACCAATCTAAACCATTATTTTCGTATCTAAAATAATACGCTTTCCTTGAAACGTATTCTCCTTCGAGAATAGTATCGTTTACCGAAAGCAACTTTAAACAATAAGGAGGTTCATAGCAAATTGAGTCACCTGGATGCAAAGAAAAGTCATATAACATGAACTCGCTTCCAAATGCATTATTGAGAGAAACAAAATTTCTAAGGAATACTTGTCCTATTTCGTTTTCTCTAATAGCCCCGCTTAAATGCAAGTCCGACAAATCCTCATATTTTGCTGCATAGAGTTTTTTATATTCGACTTCATCTAATATAGTGTCACCCATTATCTTGCGCGTAGTTGTTGTACAATAGTATGCATCTGTCGGCGGGGGAAAAAGTGAAAACAAATCATGCCATTGTTTCCCTTCTTGGACCAGAGGTTTATAATCTTGAGCTTGCATTATAATACATATAAATAATGCAACATGTGTCAATAACCATCTTTTCATTTTAATTTGTTTTTATAATTCATGTCGCTGCAAAACTACAACAATAAACAGTAAAAACAAAGAATATTTACAGTTTAATTAAAACTTCACATAATGCTCCAGCAGAGGATGGATTTCGCCTTCTTCTTTGAGCAATCCTTCCAGTTGTGCCCAGTTTTTGATCATTCCCCTACTCTCACGCTGCCTGAAGATGCGCTTCACTTGCTCATAGCTGAGGTAGGGATGGCCGACCAAGGTCTTGAAATCCGCACGATTGACGTCGATTCTCCGCGTTTCCGTATCACCTATTAATAAATAGGGGCGCATGGCGGCAAAACGGGTCGAGTCTAAACCCTTCACGTCGAGGAGCTGCGCCACCTCCACAAAGCCGCCCAACTTGTCACGGAAGGCAATGATGCGCGACGCCATATAGCCCCCCATCCTGGGCAGTTCCACCAATGTTGTGGAGTCCACGGTGTTCAGGTCGACGACGGGAATGGCTTTCTTCTCGGGTTTGGGCTTGTCGTCAAACGCCCGACTTTCTTGCTTTTTTGCAGAGGGCTTTGAAGTATTGCCTCGTGCCACCTCGGGCAGCACAATGAACGGCTCCAGTTGTGCATATTCCTCCTCGCTGATGGCATAGAGTTTCTCAACGTCGCTTTTGGAGTAGAACCTGCCGCCCTTGGCCTTGTAGTTCATGATGCTGCGCACCTGCCGGTCGGTGAGGCCCATTTGCAGCCATTCTTCGTCCGTGATGGTGTTGGGGTTGAAAGGGAAAGGATGGAGCTCGGTCACCTCTTGGGGCTTCTCGCCTTGTTGCTGCTGTTGCAATTCGACGGCCGCCTGGCGCAAGGCCAACAGCGAATCCAAATCGTGTAAGGAGGCATCACTCAGCGACTTGCGCGACGGACGAAAAAAGCAAGCCAAGATCAATACCAGTATCAACGCCAGTATTGTGACGATGGCGATGCGCTCGCCTTTGCTGAATGCAAACCATCTGCGCAAGAATTCCATGGCTACTTAATCAATCCGCTGATGAATACGATGGCGATAGCCACAGGAGCCAAATACCTGATAATAAAGAAGATAATTCTCTTCAACGGAGCCTTTAAGGCGCCCTCGTTGGTCACCTCCTCGAAGAACTTCTGCTTGCCCAAACGCCAACCCACGAAGATGACAATCAGCACGCCACCGATAGGCAACAGGATGTTGGACGACAGGAAGTCCATCATATCGAAGACAGTGTGTCCCGCCAAGGCGAAAGGTGTCTCGCTCATCAAACTCAAAGAGGCGAAGACACCGAGCAGCATCGTCCCGGCACAGGCTATCACCGTCGCCCACGTACGTTTCAGAAGCATCTCTTCTGAGAGATACGCCACAAGCACCTCCAACAGTGAAATGGTTGAGGTGAGCGCAGCGATGGCAAGCAACACAAAGAAAATGAGGCAGAACCAATAGCCGCCCGTTATCTGGTTAAAGAGCATAGGTAAGGTATTGAACACCAACCCCATACCTGCTTCGGGCTTCACTCCGAATGAGAATGCCGCAGGGAAGATGACAAGTCCTGCCAGGATGGCAATGGCAGTATCGGCAATCACGACAGAAAAGGCAGTGCTGGTCAGATTGTCTTCTTTTTTCACGTAGGAGCCGTAGGTAATTAAAACGCCCATACCGAGACTCAACGAGAAAAAGCCTTGTCCCAGAGCCTCAACCATCACTTTGCCGGTAATCTTCGAGAAATCAGGCCTGAAGAGGAACGAAAGGCCCTCTTTGGCACCAGGCAAAGTCATAGAGCGGATGCCCAATATGATAAGGATACCCAACAGCAAGGGCATCAAGACCTTGGCAGTTTTCTCAATGCCGTTTTGCACGCCTCTAAAGACCACAAAGCCCGTCAAGAAGATGAAGATGCCTTGCCACATCACATTGCGCCACCCCATATCGTGAAAGGCGGCAAACTCACTTTCGATGGTAGCCAAGTCTTTACCATGGAATGAGTTAGTGACCGACTTGACGATGTATTCCAAGGTCCAGCCCGACACCGTGGAATAGAAGGCGAAGATGAGGAAACCGCAGAGCACGCCAATGTAACCGACGATGGGCCATTTGGTGTTGGGAGCCAGCTTATGGAACGCGCCCACCGAATTACTCTGCGAGCGACGGCCAATGACCAACTCGGAGAGCATCACGGGGATCCCCAACAGATTGACTACTATAAGATAAAACAGCAGGAAGGCAGCACCGCCGTTCTCGCCCACCTCGCAGGGGAAGCGGTAGATGTTGCCCAGGCCAATGGCCGAGCCCGCAGCGGCGGCGATGATGCCGAGCTTCGAGCCGAAGCCGTCGCGTTTTTTCTTCACTTCAGCCATGGCTTATCTCTTTTCTCCGTAAGCCAAGTCGCCCACATCGCCGATGCCCGGCACGACATAGGCACGGGCCGTCAGTTCCTCGTCGATGCTGCCCACCCAGATGGTTACGGGGAGGCGCGACATGGTGCGCTTCACGTAGTCCAAACCATCTTGGCTGGCCACAGCCACAGCGATATGAATCTCCTTAGGCGACATATCGTCCATCAAACCTTTGAGGGTCTTCACAATGGATTCACCAGTCGCCAGCAACGGATCGCAAAGAATCAGAATACGGCCTTCCAGATCAGGCGAAGAGAAATATTCCACACGGATCTCGGAGTCTTCCTCGTTCTTGTCGTATTTGCGATAGGCTGCAATGAAAGCACTGTCAGCTTGGTCGAGCATGCTTAACATTCCATTATGGAATGGCAAACCTGCACGCAGGATGGTGGCGATGACGGGTTGTTCATGCATTGTTCGTATCTCCTTGACACCCAAAGGCGTAGCCACTTCTTCATCGTCATACTCAAAGGACTTGCTGATTTCGTAAGCCATGACTTGGCCGACACGTTCGAGGTTCCGGCGAAAGCGCATGCGGTCTTGCTGAATGACAGCGTCACGCAGTTCAGCCATGTATTGGTTGAAGACGCTGTCGGTTTTTTCTAAATTATGGATTTCAATCATACGTGTTGGTATTTTTCTACAAAAATAGGTCTTTTTTTAATGCAATGCAAATTTAATCTCATTTCTTTTGCTTCCAAATCTTTAACAAGCTCCTGCCTATAGGTGAAAGTCGATTGAATGTGTAAGATGGATACTTCACTTCCTTACCTCCGAAACCAAGATAGAAGCGTGCCAGATTGTCGTCGTCCGATCCTTCAAAATCAAAGGTTATCGGTTGGTTGGCATAGCGTTGTATCACTTGGTCGATGAGATAAGTCATTGCCTGGCGTTGCTTGCCCTCTTCGGTAAGGCCAGAAAACAAAAAGGTGATACGATTGTCAGTCTTCATGAAAATGGCGGCACAAAGCAGCTGGCCCACTCCTTTTTCCGACACGCCCAAAATGAAGGCAGACTTACGGTTGACAGCGACCTGGGTCAAGGCGGTCAGACGGCCGTATTCGGCATCGCCCCATTTGTCAAGCAAAGCACCTCGGTTGTCGGTAAAAAGCGCCACCACATGGTAAGGAATAACCGTGTCGACGAGCTGCAAACTATTGTTCTCAGCCTTGGCCAAATTACGTTTCGTATTAGTATGGTAATTAGAACGAATAGCCTTGTAATCTTGGTTTAAGTCAAGTAATACATTTCTGTGATAATCAAATCCTTCAATAGTTTTATCTAAAGTATTACTTTCATTTAGACGAATCTCCGCAAAACGGTATTGTTTCGGGATGGTTTTCAAAAAAAGCTCCAACTTTTCCGACGTCATAGGTGAGTTGGAAAACACGCCTAATTGTTGCACAAAATAAGGCTGAAAAAGATAATTGACGCCAAATTTCTTTCCGCCCGTCAGTGGCATCACCGATTGATAGTCATCTTCCACCAAGGCTTCCCAGCCAGGATGAACAATGTCAAGATACCATGAAAAAGCGTAAATGTTGCCGTATTCCGCAATGGCGGCATCCCATTTTTTCAGGTCGATTTCGTTATGGTGAAGGAATTCAATCATTGTAGAATCATTGTGTAATTGACGGCCCTTCGACAGGCTCAGGGACCTGGGTAATATATTCCAAAAGTTGTCGGTACATTTCGGGCCAGCCTACCCAGCGTTTTTCGCCGCCAAGGGTTTCGTTGTGTGTAAGATAGATGAATGTTCCGTCAACGGCTTTCACCTCGTCGACGAGTTGTTTGGCAAGTGCCAACGAGGCTTCCACGTCCATATTGAGGTAATCACGCATGGTGCCATCCATTAAAGCAAAAGGATGAATGCGCAAATTAGTAACCATGTCGTTTTCAAGGTCATAGAAGCGGAAAGTGCTGGCGATGCCCGCGCGGAACCCCGCTTGCGAGGCAAAGCCCATTGTATAGTCGTCACTGATGTCCAACTCGATGAGCTTCTGGTAACTGCGTGGCAGGTTCATCCTCAAGAAATGCTGGCGACTTTTGGTCAGTGGACGGTGCAGGACTTCTGACAAACTATCGATTTCACGCTGTAACTTTTCAGTGTCGAGATAAGACGAAAACGATGGGTGTATACCCACATCGGCATAGTCGCCCAAGTGCTTAATAAGGTTACGAAAAGCTTCTTTGCGGAGTGAGATGTTCTTGTCGTTGGTATCGTATTGGCCACAAAGGATGAAATATATCGGCTTGAGTTTGAACGCTTTCTGCAACTCAAACTGGAAGTCGAAGGAATCGAATGGGTCTTTGCGTTTGCCTCGCAACACCTCATAGCGTTCGTTGAATTGATTTCGGTCTCCAGCCGACAAATCCTTGATAAAACCACCCAGTGTCCTATATAAGCCTTTATGCTTATAGGCCCATGCAGCATCCACATCGTAAGTCGGGACAAACTCGAATTTCGGTGTCTTGACAGGCAAGTCAGGATAGAAACTTTGCATACGTTTTCCCAACGCGATGGCCCAAATGTTGACCAGCGGCTTTTGTAGCATGCCGTTTTCAAACATCCATGTCGACTCAGCCTGGAAACGACCGTATTTGTCACGCACTTGAGAAAGGTACTCTTCGTAACGTGAAACCAGGAAAAAAGAAGCCGCAAATACGTCGAAAGGCATGAGATTGCCGTTGCCGTATACTGCAAAAGGTGCCACGGTATCCTCAAAATCGACAGTACGGAAACTTTGCTCGTGGATGTGGCGCTCAAAAAGCAAGTCGACAGACTTCACAAAAGGCTCGTCTACAACACGTTGAGGGCCGTAATGTAGCTTCGGTCCATCAAAGGCCTTGAATTGCTCGGCATCGGTGGTGAATTCGAAATCCAGTCCAAGCAACTGCTTGAACATCAAGTCGAAGATGTACATCACGCGTCCCGTGACCTTTGGAACCAAAACCAGCATTTTCATAGGCACAAAGATAAGATGATTTTTGATATGAAAGGCAAAAATCCGAAAAATGTTGCTTCTTCGCCGAAGCAATGCCGAAAAGTTGTATTTTTGCTGAATTAATACTACCCGAAAAAAATGGAAAACTTCGTCGTATCCGCAAGGAAATACAGGCCCATCACCTTCGACACCGTCGTGGGGCAAAGCTCCATCACCAACACCTTGAAAAACGCCATCCGCAACAACACCTTAGCGCAGGCCTTTCTGTTTTGCGGTCCACGTGGTGTGGGCAAGACCACTTGCGCCCGTATCATGGCCAAGACCATCAACTGCCTCAACCCAACGGAGAACATGGAGGCCTGCAACGAATGCGAATCGTGCCGTGCCTTCAACAACAATGCCTCGTTCAACATCTACGAGTTGGACGCCGCCTCAAACAACTCCGTTGAAGACATCCGCAGTTTGGTCGATCAGGTGCGCATCCCGCCACAAATCGGTCAGTATAAGGTCTACATCATCGACGAGGTTCACATGCTGTCGGCAGCGGCCTTCAACGCCTTCCTGAAGACTTTGGAAGAGCCGCCTGCGTATGCCAAGTTCATTTTGGCCACAACAGAAAAGCACAAAATCATACCGACCATCCTTTCACGTTGCCAAATCTTTGACTTCAAACGGATTACGGTTGACGATATCGCCAAGCATTTGGCATACGTTGCCCAAAGCGAAGGCGTCAACGCTGAACCAGAAGCCCTTAACATTATCGCTCAAAAAGCCGACGGTGCCTTGCGCGATGCGCTTTCCATCTTCGACCAGATGGTGAGTTTTTCGGGGAAAAACATCACCTACAAGGATGTCATCGACAACCTGAACGTGCTGGATTACGACTATTATTTCCAAATCGTTGACCATATTTTGCGCGGCGAGACGAGCAACATCCTCCTCATCTTGAATGACATCATCAGCAAGGGCTTTGAGCCACAGCATTTTGTGAGCGGCATGGGCAACCATTTGAGGAGCTTGATGGTGTGCAAGGATCCGAGCACGGTACAGCTTTTGGAAGTCAGCGAACAGCTAAGGCAACGTTATCTGACACAATCGCAGGCATGCCCAATGCCTTTCCTCATCAGAGCGTTGGAAATCAACAACAAATGCGACATCGATTATCGTGCCGCCAACAACAAACGCTTGCATCTTGAGATTGCCTTGTTGAAGATGTGTGCCTTGTGCAGCCAAGCCTTGAATATGCCTACGGCGCAAGTACAACCGGTGCAGATGCCACAGAACAGGTCGGCGCAAAACACAAACCCTATACCTAGCGGCGTTTCGACTCCTTCGACAAGCTCAGGAACCGCAACGACCGCTACCACCAAAGCCCCTGAGCCTGCAATCCAAGAGGCCACTCGAAGGGTCGACGGGCCAACCAACAAGCCAACACCACAACAATCACAACCCAACAATTCAACAGTTCAACAATCAACAGTTCAACAATCAACAATTCAACAGCCCACCCCAACCCTTCGCCCTCGCGGCACCACCAGCAGCATCAGCATCAACAAAGCCATGCAACAGGCAGAGCAGAAAGCAGAAGAAAAAGAGGAGACTTGGGACACACCGTTTACACAAGAGCAACTGGGCGTAGCATGGGCCGACTTCGTCAACCGCTACAAGAACATCTCGCCGAATTTTGCGGCAGCCCTGAGCAAATACACACCTAAATTAATAGGCAACTCGGAAATCCACTTTAATGTCGACAACCTGCTCTTTGAGCGCGACACGGAAGGCATGAGTGCCTTGAGGCACCATCTGAAACAAAGTCTGCACAACAATCAGTTCCAACTCAAACCAGAGGTGATGGAACGTCCAGCCGAAATCGACGCCTACACCGACAAGGACAAGTTCGAGAAAATGGCGGAAGAACGTCCGTTTTTGAGGACTTTACAAGCGGAGCTGAAATTGGAAGGAGACCTTTGATTAGTTTAGAGTTTAGAGTTTAGAGTTGAGAATTATAGGGACACATTGCATACGTACAAAACCTTGAAATTTTGAACCAACAATTTTAAATAACAATGAAAAAAAGAAAAGTTTACGCCATGATGATTTTAAGCACATTGGCAGCAGGCTGCGCACAAAAGCCGGCCGAAACCCCAGAACCGAAAAAGGAAGTTGTCCCCGCCATCGAGTTGAGCAATATGGACACCTGCATCAACCCTGCTGACGACTTCTTCCGTTATGCCAACAACAATTGGTTGAAGAACAACCCGATACCCGAGGAATACTCCACCTACGGAGCCTTCACCGAGATCGACGAACACAACGAAATCCTCATCCAAGACATTATTAATGAGGTGTCGAAAGACACCAGCGCCACGCAAGGCAGCGTTGCCCAAAAGATTCGCGACTTCTACAACGCCGGCATGGACACCGTGGCTATCAACGAGCGTGGCTACAGCGAGCTTCTGCCCTATTTTGAGATGGTCGACGCCCTCAACGACAAAGCCGATTTAGCTGAACTTCTCGGACAGATGCACAGCAATGGTGTCGGTGGATTCTTCTATGCCGGTGGCAGCACTGACCCGAAAAACGCCGACATGGTCATCATGCACCTTTATCAAGGTGGCTTGAGCCTCACCGACCGCGACGATTACCTCGTTGACGAAACCCAAGAGATGCGCGACAAGTATGTGGAGCATGTCGCCAAGATGTTTGAACTCACGGGCACCGACTCCATCGAGGCCGCCAAAAAAGCCCAGAATATCCTAGCCATGGAGACACAGCTGGCTAAAAACTCACTGAGCCGTGTGGAACGCCGCGACCCCGACCGCACCTACAACAAGAGAAGCCGTCAAGAGCTTCAGGCTTCGACGCCCAACTTCAACTGGGACAAGTATTTCGATGCCGCTGGCGCACCCGCTTTCGACTCCCTCAATGTGGGCATGCCCGACTTCATCGCCGCTGTCGACAAAGTCATCCTCAACACCGACCTCAACACCATCAAGGACTACCTGAAGTGGAAGATTATCACGTCAAGCGCCTCCATGCTGAGTTCTGACCTCGACGAAGAAAACTTCCGTTTCTACGGCAACTACCTCTATGGTCAGGAAGCGCAACAGCCCCGTTGGCGCCGCATCCTCAGCGCCACCTCTGGTTGCCTTGGCGAAGCTGTCGGCCAGCTCTATGTCGAGAAGCACTTCCCCGCCGAAGCCAAGGAGCGCATGCTCAACCTCGTCGGTAACCTGCGCACGGCTCTTGGCGAACGCATCAAGAACCTCGACTGGATGAGCGACGAAACCAAGGCCAAGGCTTTGCACAAGCTGGACTGCTTCAACGTGAAAATCGGCTATCCCGACAAGTGGAAGGATTATAGCAAATACGAAGTCACGCCCGAATCCTATTTCGAGAATGTACACCGCGCCATCCGTTTCGAAAACGAAATCGACATGGCCAAGATCGGCAAGCCCGTCGACAAAGACGAATGGTTCATGACGCCCCAGACTGTCAACGCTTACTACAGCCCTGAGATGAACGAAATCGTGTTCCCCGCCGCCATCCTTCAGCCCCCGTTCTTCAACATGGATGCTGATGACGCCGTCAACTACGGTGGCATCGGCGTGGTGATTGGCCACGAGATGACCCACGGCTTCGACGACCAAGGCTGCAAATACGACGAAAAGGGTAACCTCAACAACTGGTGGACCGAAGAAGATGCCACCAAGTTCAACGAGCGCACCGCCCAACTTGTCAAGCTGTTCAACGAATTCCAAGTGAGAGGCTACCAAATCAACGGAGAACTCACCCTTGGTGAAAACATCGCAGACCTCGGCGGCCTCAACATCGCTTGGGATGCCTACCAGATGACGGATGAAGCCAAGGCCAACCAAAGCATCGACGGCTTCACGCCCGCCCAACGTTTCTTCATCAGCTATGGTACCATCTGGCGCAACAACTCGAGAGACAAATACATCGAACGCCAAGTGAAGACCGATGTACACTCACCTGCCGAAGCCCGCGTCAACCGCACGCTGGGTTCAATGCCGCATTTCTATGAGGCCTTCGAAATCCTGCCTGAAAACAAGATGTATATCGCTCCTGAAGAGCGTGCTGCGATTTGGTAAACAATTAAATATTATGTAGAGACGCAAAATTTTGCGTCTCTACATTGTTTTATCATGGGAAAAATCAAGAAATTCATAGGCAAAACCGGCCTCAAATTGGGAGGCTGGACCACCGTCAAAGAAGCCCCTGACGACCTCGGTAACGCCGTCTGCATCATGGCACCGCACACCGCCATTGAAGATTTTTTTGTCGGACTGGCCTATTATTGGTACTACGACGTCAAATTCAAAGTGATGATGAAAAAGGAATTCTTCGTCCCAGTGATTGGCTGGATTTTGAAGAAATTGGGCGGCATCCCCGTCAACCGTGGCCATCAAAATCACCTTGTTGAACAAATGGTGGAGATGTTCAGCCAAAACGAAGACACCCAGCTCGTCATCTGCCCTGAAGGTACGCGTAAGGCTGTAAAACACTGGAAAAAAGGCTTCTATGTCATCGCCGAAGGTGCCAATGTGCCCATAGTGCTCGGTTTCATCGACTACAAAAAGAAAGTTTGCGGCATGGGAGGTGTATTTCATCCTACCGGCGACTACGACAAGGATTTGGCCGAAATCTGGGATTTCTACAAAGACATCAAAGCCAAACACCCCGAAGGTTTCAACCTTGACGAGCAATATAGGAACGCAGAAAAATGATTGAACTGACCACAAAAATCCACGACAAGTTCACCAGCGACTTCGTGATGAACACATGGATTTTTGTGCCCAACAGCCTCGACATCAATGCTGCGAAATACAGCAAAGACGACTTCTACCGCGACCTAAAGTCTGTCGTGCGCCTCATCACGCCCTCATATAGCCTTCATGAACTGGCCAACGACGAGCAACTGCTCCCCAACCAGTCGCTGGTTTTGAGCTTCAACGAAATATTAGGCGCACCTGACGACACCCAGGACCTTTTCCATTCCATCAAGATGTATTGCGCCATCGCAAAAAGCGCTTTCCGGGATGAATGTACTGCCATGTCACAACAACCCGCTGCCACTGAAAGGAGAAAATCCTGCTTACAATTCCTTGAGGACGGTAGCAAAATCGTGAAGCGTTTCCGCAACTTACTCGACAAGCTGAAGGATAAAGAAGTTGGCGAGAGGACAAAGCAGGTATTCGCTTACGGAGACGAGTTCTTGAGCAACGTCTTGGAAAAATACACCTACCTTCTTCGTGATGCCATCCGCCTCAACCACCCCAAGGATTATCTTGAACTTGAAACGCATTTCAAAGAGGATCTCCTCGCTGAGCACACTT
>CADAPW010000037.1 GCA_902789915.1 uncultured Bacteroidia bacterium
GGTCGCGAGGAGCTGATGGACCCGACGGGCATCGTGGATTACGGCAGTCTCATGTTCATCGCCTTGGAGCGCAGTACCTCTGCCCGAGAAGCCATTAAAATCATGGCCGACTTGGTGGAAGCCTACGGCTACGGCTCCGACGGCGAGTCGTTCAGCATCAGCGACGCCAACGAGGTGTGGTACATGGAAATCATGCCGAAGGGCTACACACCCATAGTGACCAAAACGGGCGACACCATCAATGCCGACCGTGGTGCCGTGTGGGTGGCCATCCGCATCCCCGACGGTTATGTAAGTGGTCACGCCAACGCTGCCCGCATCACCACCTTCCCCTTGCGCGACGGCAAGACCTCCATCACCGACAAGGACTGGAAAAAACTTTACAACGAGCAAGTTGAGGTCATTTACAAGCACGACGTCATCGACTTTGCCCGTCGCAAGGGCTACTTCGCTGGCAAGGACAAGGACTTCGACTTCTCAGCCGTCTACGCTCCCGTCGATTTCAGTGCCGCTCGCGTGTGCGACCTCCGCGTATGGACGATGTTCAACAAGGTGTGTGACGGCATGGACGAGTATTGGGACTATGTCACGGGAAAAGATTTGACTCACCGTATGCCACTCTATGTCAAGCCCAATCGTAAGATTAGTTTGAGCAACATGATGGCCTTCCAACGCGACCATTTCCAAGGCACGGAGTTGGACAAGACACAAGACGTGGGCGCAGGTCCCTTCGGCTCACCGTTCCGCTTCAACCCGCTCTATTGGGAATATGAGGGCAAGCTCTACCTCAACGAACGCAGCATCGAGGTGGTGCAGACGGGCTTCTCGTTCATCGCCCAAAGCCGCAGCTGGCTGCCCAACCCCATTGGCGGCATCATCTGGTTTGGCGTCGACGACACCAACTCGACAGTGTACACGCCTTTCTATTGCTCCATCAACGAAGTGCCGATAGAATACCGTGTGGGCAACGGCGACATGCTGACCTACAGCGAGAATGCCGCCTTCTGGGTCTTCAACCGGTTGGCGCATTTCAAATACCTATTTTATAATAGGGTCATCGGCGACATCCAAGCCGTGCAAAACGAGTTGGAAAGCGGCTACCAGGAGCAGGTGCAATACGCCGACAACCAGGCCCTGAGCCTCTTCGCACAAGACCCGAAATTAGCCATCGCCTACCTCACTGACTTCTCGTCAAAGGCGGGACACAACACTGTTGCCACTTGGAAGGAGCTTGACAATTGTCTGTTAGTCAAATATTTGGATAGCAACGTCAAACAAGAGGAAAATGGGCAGTTCAAGCGCAACGGCTTCGGCTATCCCGCAAGGCCGAAACAACCAGGCTATCCCGATTCATGGAAGAAGGCGGTGATTGAACAGACCGGGGAACGGTTTAGGAGGCCGGAATAATTGAGAAATTTATGGCAAATCAAGTGAAAAGTTGTAATTTTGCATCGAAAAAACAAACAAACATGACTACAATAGAATTAAATGCGGAATTATACCGTGCGATGGGTGAAATTGCAGATGACGAAACGTTGTTGGTCAAAGTTTTGAATTTTGTCAAAGGACTGAAATCCACCCAAAAATCCAAAAACGAAACATCCGAATCTGGCTGGGCCAATCGTTTCTCGGGTGCATGGAAAGACAGCCGAACTGCTGAAGAAATCATTAACGACATCCGCGAAAGCAGGACTGACAATAGCAGGGAGGTTTGTTTATGAATGGGTATTTGCTTGACACAAGTATCTGTGTTTACCTCTTTCGTGGAAACCGTGATGTGATGCAACGTTTGAACGAAATAGGACTTGGACACTGTTTCATTTGTGATGTGGTGTTGGCTGAACTACGGTATGGTGCTTATATCAGCAATTTTGTAGAAGAGAACCTGAAGATGATTGATGATTTCACAAAGGCAGTGCGAGTATTACCTTTTGCAGACAGCATTGATGTATACGCCAAAGAAAAAATTCGCTTAAAAAAAGCTGGCAATCCTATTGAGGACTTTGATTTACTGATAGGATGTGCAGCCAAGGCTGCGGGACTAACTATGGTTACACATAACACCAAGCACTTCAACCATATTGAAGGACTTGATATTGAAGACTGGTTCAAATAGCCAAAGGAGTTATCGCGTAACAGATAGCCTTATCGTGTAGTGAAAAACGCCTTGATTTCCTCTTCTTTCATGCTGCGGAAACCATATTCGTGGATAGGCTCGCCATTCTCCATGAAAACAATGGTCGGGAAAGAGCCGTTGATGACTTTTATCAGGCGCACCACATCGGTATACAGCACATTACTGTACCGCACCGATTCCGACTTCTCGTAAAACTTGTCAATGCCTTCCTCCGTGCCCATGAAAACATAAATGATGCGGTCGGCGGGGAAGCCATAATACTGTTGCATCAATGAGAGTTTATGTGCCGCCATTTGGCAGAACTCGCAACCCGTCGAGAAAAAACAGACGACCTGTTTGCCCTCGCGTAGGTTGAGGCTATCCAAGGGGGCATCGTCGAGGATTTCGTCAAAAAGTTCCACCTGTAGGTTATGTTCCGCCGTGTATGACGGGGTGTAGTTGTCGGGCGGCGAAATGAGGAAGACGGCGACGGTGGAGACCACAACGGCGGCACCAAAAATCAGCCAACGATAGCGTGTTTCCCACTCTCCCATCCAATAAAGGGGCAGAAACAGCAACGCCAGCACGCCGTTTTTGACGAGGCTCTGCTTGGGGTCGAACTGCAGGACGTCGCCGAAGCAGTGGCAGTTATCGGTGCGACCCAGATGAAGCGCATAGATTAATAATAAGGAGTAGCCCAACAGCATAAGCATGCTACCCCACCAATAGAACTTGTGCAAGGTGTTGGACACCAGCCCAATGCCCAGCACCAGCTCAACGATGATGGCCGCGCGGGCCACCAAAAACGAGGTGTTGAGGCTGAAGAAAT
This sequence comes from uncultured Bacteroidia bacterium, assembly GCA_902789915.1. GTDB lineage: Bacteria > Bacteroidota > Bacteroidia > Bacteroidales > F082 > Limimorpha. The sequence goes on from CADAPW010000037.1 coordinate 2,946, forward strand.
GGTAGCTATAGATGTAAATCTCGAACTGGTCCATACCGACAACCTTCAGGATGGCGGAGGCAATAAAGACAAGTCCGAGCAGGACTTTCATCACGATGGGAACGATGCCGAATACTTTGTTCATAAAAAGAAAAAGGCACACGCTTGGGCATGTGCCTTCAATTGTTAGATGTGTGAATCAAAAAACTCTGTGGCACTCTATCTCTGAAAAATTGTAGGTAGCCTCATAGTCGCTACAGGTCTTACCTTCCGCTGTCAGGAACACATCAGTTTCGATGGTGGCGTTTCCTATCTTGTAAGTGCATTGGCACTTCTTCTGTTTGTTGCATGAGCTTGCGCCGATAGCCAGCGCGATCACTGCAAGCACTATTAATACTTTCTTCATATTTTTATGGTATTTAAGTTTATATTATTCAATGTCCGCCATTACCTCCGCCGTTGTTGCCGCCGTTGTTATTACCACCGCCGAAGATGTCGTTCCACCAGTGGTGTTCCTCGCCCGTCACTTCCTGTTCGGAGACCTCGGTGCAGATGACCTGGCCCCACCCCACGATTTCCTTCGACTTGTCGGAGCACGACGAGCCGTCCTCGATGCTGTAGTAATCTTCGCCCAAGTCGACGACTTCCTCGTTTTGGATGGTCGTGCACTTGCAGTAGCGCGTCTTCTTACATGAAGGCAGCACCACGATGGCCAAGGCGAGTATGAGAATCAAAAGTCTTTTCATTTCAATACGGTTTATACTGCAAAATTACACATTTTTGGCGTAATGGCGACAAAAAAGCGAAAAATATGTCAAATTTGGGTCTCGCCGTCGGTGTAGAACTCGGGATGCAGCTCCTTGAACTTGCGTTCGTACTGCCTGATGCGGCTGAGGGAGCGGCGTGTCCACACAAGGCGCAGTGCGTTGCGTTCGGCTTCGGTGAGGTGCCAGTCGATATCGGTGGAGGCATGGAGGCGGTTGGTCAGCGCGTAAAGCAACAGCGCCGCCGAGACGCTGATATTGTAACTCTCAGTGAATCCGAACATTGGGATGCGAACGTGCATGTCGGCGTTCTCTACGGCATAATCCGAGAGGCCGAGTTTCTCGGTGCCGAACACCAAGGCTATGGGCTGGTCGAGCGGCAAGGTGTCGGGGGTAAAATCGTCACGGTGGGGACAGGTAGCCACAATCTTATATCCCAAATCGTGCAGGTGCTGATACGCTTCAGGCGTGTTGAATTCCTTGTCGTCGTAATACCTCATGTTGAGCCATTTCGTGCTGCCCAACACCACGTCGGGATTGACATCGTAGTGGTTGGTGTTCTCCACGATATGGATATCCTGGATACCACGCAGGTCGCAGCTACGCAGCACCGCGCTGGCGTTGTGAGGCTGGAAGATGTCCTCAAGGACGACGGTGATGTGGCGTGTGCGGTAGTCGAGCACCTCCTCGAAACGCTGCTTGCGTTCCTCGGTGATAAACTGACTCATAAACTCCAGCATGGCCGCGTCGCGGGCGGCATTTTCGCGCATTTCGTTTTCCAGGGTTTCACGTCCGCCGTACACAATGGATTTCTTCATAGGCTATATTTTTAAGTAACTGTTCAAAATTAAGCTGCACCTTTCAATAGATTCCCCTACGGGGAATGGAGTTGGAGAATGGTTTATTAAGCGGCGGCTTCACAAGTTAGGTGTTTTCACGCCCGACTAGCCGCCGCAAATAAAAAAAGAATGGCCTCCATTCCCCGCAGGGGAATCTCAAGATGTCTTTTTAAATAAACTAAATTTGCCCATCTATATATTTATAATGCGATGCAAAAATACGAAAAAAGAAAAAAATCGAAAAAAAAGGTTGAAGGTATGCCGAAAAAGCGTACTTTTGCACGCAAATTTTGAAAAGATATGGCAAAACAAGACACTAAACAAGTTGACGAAAGGCTTGAAAACGTAGAAGAAGCCTTAAGCAAAACCGAACTTTGGATTGAAAACAACCAGAAAACCCTGTGGATTATCCTCATCGTGCTGTTGGTCGTTGCCTTTGGCATCTTTGGCATCACCAAATACCAACAGAAGCGCAACAAGGCAGCCATGAACCAGATTTTCCCACAGCAAATCAACTTCGAGGAGCAGGCTACCAAGGCCGTCGACTTCGCCTCATATTACATGGAAAACGAGAACTACGCCACCGCTTTGAATGGCGATGACGAGAATCCTGGTTTCCTTGACATTGTCAGCAAGTATGGTTCCACCAAGTCGGGCAAGCTGGCCGCCTACTATGCCGGTCTTTGCTACATGAAAGAAGGCAACTACAACAACGCCATCGACTACTTCAAGAAGTACACCAACGACGACAAGATCTTGGCTCCCATGTCATTGGGCCTCATCGGTGACTGCTACCTGCAACTCGGCGACCAACAGAATGCCGTGTCGTACTACGAGAAGGCCACGAAGAAAAGCCCGAACGACTTCACCACTCCCATGTACCTCAGCAAGTTAGGCATGACCTACGAAATCATGGGCAACAACGCCAAGGCTTTGGAGACTTACAAGACCTTGAAGAAAGACTATCCTCAGAGCAACGAGGCTTTCGAGATCAGCAAGAACATTGCCAACCTCGAGCAAAAGATGAAGTAAGCATCGTCGTTCGTGATTCACAAACCTAATCCTGGCCTTGGGGTCAGGATTTTTTTTGACAACATGGAAAAGAACATCAGAATCGCCTATTTCGGCACCCCAGAATTTGCGGCCTCGCAGCTCGAAGCCATCCTTGCCGCCGGTTACGAGGTGGCTGTCGTCGTCACCATGCCCGACAAGCCCGCAGGACGTGGCAGGAAGATACAGTATTCCGACGTGAAGATTGTCGCCTTGGCGCACGGCCTGCCTCTGTTGCAGCCCGAGAAGCTGAGAGACGAGGCGTTTTTGGAGCAGCTGGCATCCTATCATGCCGACCTGTTCATCGTGGTGGCCTTCAGGATGTTGCCTGCAGTGGTATGGCAGATGCCGAGGCTGGGCACATTCAACCTCCATGCCTCCCTCCTGCCCCAATACCGTGGTGCGGCGCCCATCAACTTCGCCATCATCAACGGGGAAACTGAGACGGGCCTCACCACCTTCTTCCTCAACGAAGAGATCGACAAGGGCGCCGTCATCATGCGCGAAAAAGTCGCCATCCGTCATGACGAAAGTGCAGGCGAGTTACATGACGAGCTAATGGCGTTGGGCAACACCGTTGTCGTGGAAACCATAAAAAAGATTGAAAACGGCGAAGTCGTCGCCCTGCCGCAGGACGAAATGGCAGAGGGCATGGTGTTGAAGCCCGCGCCTAAAATCACCAAGGAATTCTGCAACGTGGATTGGAGCCAGGACTGCCAACACGTCTACAACCACATCAGGGGCCTGTCGCCGTACCCTGCAGCCCACACACGGCTGGTCTCCGACAATGGCGAGGCCATCGACATGAAGGTGTACTCGTCCGAGATGGAGCCTTGCCAGACCCAGATGGAGGTCGGCAACATCGTCACCGACAACAAAAAATACCTCAAGGTGGCGGTGAAAGACGGATTCATCCACTTGACGATGGTGCAACAAGCCGGAAAAAAAGCCATGCCCATTGCCGATTTTTTGAGGGGAACAACGCTGAATGGCTATTGGAAAACCTCCAATGAATGAGATAAATAAAGCATTTTTTCGTTTTTTTCATTTTTTTTGATAAAAATGATGAAATTTTTCAAAAAAAAGCTTGCAATTGTGAAAAATACATTATTTTTGTCGGGTAAAAGTTTAACCACTCTTTAAATTACTAATTATGAATAAAGTTGAATTAATTGCTGCCGCTGCCGAAAAGGCCGGTATGACCAAAGTTGATGCAAGAAAAGCCCTCGACGCTTTCCTGGATGTTGCTAAAGTTGAACTGAAGAAGGACGGCAAGATCGCCCTCGTTGGTTTTGGAACTATGGGTGTGACCAAGCGCCCCGCCAGACAAGGCCGTAACCCCAGAACGGGTAAGACCATTAAGATTGCCGCTAAGAAGGTCGTCAAGTTCAAGCCCGCTGCTAACATCCTGAAATAATAAAGTGTTTCGGTAACAAGCAAAAAGCCGTCATTATTGACGGCTTTTTTTGTTGTCTTTCCGCACGGTGCCATCCTTCCCGAGCTGCAGCACACCGTTGTCGACGAGAAAACGCACGGCATCCAGCACTTGTTCCTCGCCATACTCAGCGCATTGCGCCAACACATCTTTTATGGGCAGCGCCGACTCCCCCATAAGACTTTCCACCCTCTCCTCTATCGTGGCATAGGGCACGCGGTTGTTGCCTTGACTCAAGCAAACATCACAACGCCCGCAGGTCTTCTTCGTCTTTTCGTTGAAATAGCGCAGCAGCTGGACGCTGCGGCATTCCTCGTCGTTGTTGACGAAGTCTATGACGGCCTTCACGCGTTCTTCGGCATCCTTCTTACGGTCGTAGTAGTTCTCTTTGGAGAGGCCGAAATGTCTGGTATCTACAAACTCGGAGAGAAACAGCACCTGCGGCTTGTCGTTGCGAGGCGCGTAGGAAAGGAAATGGTAAGATTCCAATTTCTTCAGCTGTGCGATTACTTTTTCAGGCGTCGTGCCGATTTTAGAAGCCATCGTCTCCTCATTGATTTTCACGAAGTCGGTCATCACACCAGGCAAGCTGCGGAGCATGAACTTAATCAGGTCGCTGAACTGCGGGTTGTTGACCTGGAAGCCATAAATATCGTCACGTGAGGTTTTTATCATCACCTTGGAAGGCTCGTCAAAGCTGTCGGAGAGCAGTAGGAAGCCTTCTTTCTCAAGGATTTTCAGGGTATGGAACACCTCCACCATGTTGAAGCCGTAGCGCTTGGCGAAGTCGTTGATGACAAAAGGATAGGAGATGTTCTCCCCTGCCCCGACTGGGATGCTGAAATAATTACCTAAGGCATTATATATCAGTTTAATCCGTTCCAATTCGGGGAAGGACTGCGCCAAGTTCTCCTGTAGCTTCTGTATGTCGGCGGGCGACACGAGCAGGTAGGCCTCGGAGGGCTTCAGGTCACGGCCGGCGCGGCCTGTCTCTTGGAAATAGGCTTCGATGCTATCGGGCAGGTCCATGTGGATGACGAGGCGGACGTCGGGCTTGTCGATGCCCATGCCGAAGGCGTTGGTGGCGGCCATGACCTTCACCTTGCCCGTCATCCAGAGGTCTTGGCGTTGGTCGCGCGTCTTGGCATCCAATCCTGCATGGTAGAATGTCGCGGAAATGCCTACCGAGTTGAGCCAGTCAGCGATGACCTGGGTACGTTTGCGGTTGCGGACATAGACGATGGCGCTACCTTCGGTCATGGCGTTCAGTTTCCTAAACAGCACACCGAATTTATCGGCTTCGTGGCAGACGTTGTAGGTCACGTTTTTGCGTTCGAAGCTGCTTTGGAAGACATTTTTCTTTTTAAAGCCGAGCCGCATTTGGATGTCGTCGACGACTTTCGCCGTCGCCGTGGCGGTCAGGGCCAGTACGGGAGTCTTGGGGATATAGGGACGGATGTCGGCAATCTTCAGGTAGGGCGGTCGGAAGTCGTAGCCCCACTGCGAGATGCAGTGCGACTCGTCAACAGCCAGCAGACAGACTTTCATCTTCTTCAGTGCCTCTATGAAGGCATCGGTTTGCAGGCGTTCGGGAGAGACGTACAAAAACTTCAGTCTACCGTAAGCGGCTTGGTTGTAGGCCAACTCCAATGCATCGGGGTGCATGCCCGAATAGATGGCTGCCGCAAGGATGCCTTTGTCGACGAGGTGCGCCACCTGGTCTTTCATCAACGCAATGAGGGGCGTGATGACGATGCAGAGGCCGTCCATGGCCATCGTCGGCACTTGGAAACAGATGCTCTTGCCGCCACCCGTAGGCAACAGCGCGAGCGTGTCGTTCCCAGTCATCACCGAGTCGACGATGTCCTCTTGAAGGGGACGGAAGCTGGGATAGCCCCAATACTGTTGCAATATGGAACGGGTGACGGCGGACATACTATTTCAATTTCTCGATTTCGATTTGCCATTGGAACATCTCGTCGCGGTACTTCGCAGCACTGAGGAAGTCCATCTCCTTGACGGCCTTTTCCATATTCTTCTTGGCCTGCTGGATGGCTTTCTGAATCTGTTCTTTAGACATGAAGGTTGTCTGACTTTCAGCGGCCATTGTACCAATATCACCTGATTGAGTAAAGGAAACAGGCGCAGGTTGGCCTTTCAAAGTTCCTAAGGAATTGTCGATGGCCTTGACGATGGTCTTGGGCACGATGCCGTGGGCTTCGTTGTAAGCCATCTGCTTGGCGCGACGGCGTGCCGTCTCGTCGATGGTCTTGCGCATCGAGTCGGTAACGGTGTCGGCATACATGATGACCTTGCTCTCGGCATTACGGGCGGCACGGCCTGCGGTCTGCGTCAGGGAACGTTCGGAACGCAAGAAGCCTTCTTTGTCGGCATCGAGGATGGCCACAAGACTCACCTCAGGTAGGTCTAGACCCTCGCGCAACAAGTTCACGCCGACCAACACATCGAAATCGCCCATACGCAATCCTTGCAAAATCTCCACCCTTTCCATGGTGTCCACGTCGGAATGTATGTAGCGCGTCTTGATTTTCAGGTTGTTGAGGTAGGTGTTCAGCTCCTCTGCCATGCGTTTCGTCAAGGTGGTGACGAGCACACGTTGGTTCTTTTCCACCACCTTGTGGATTTCGTCGATGAGGTCGTCCACTTGGTTGAGGCTGGGGCGCACCTCGATGACTGGGTCGAGCAGTCCGGTGGGACGTATCACCTGTTCCACGTAGACGCCTTCGCTTTGTTGCAGCTCAAAGTCGGCAGGTGTGGCGCTGACGTAGATGGTCTGTCCCGTGAGTGCCTCAAACTCATCGAACTGCAAGGGACGGTTATCCAATGCCGATGGTAGACGAAAGCCGTATTCCACCAGCGTCTGTTTGCGGGAGCGGTCGCCGCCGTGCATGCCACGGATCTGCGGGATGGTGACATGGCTCTCGTCGATGACGGTGATGAAGTCGTCGGGGAAATAATCCAAGAGGCAGAAAGGCCGTGTTCCCGGGCTGCGCCCGTCGAAATAGCGCGAGTAGTTCTCGATGCCGGAGCAATAGCCCAGCTCTTTCATCATCTCTATGTCATAGTTCACGCGGTCCTCCAGACGTTTAGCCTCCAGTCCCTTTCCTATCTCACGGAAATACTCGGCTTGCTTGAACATGTCGTCTTGGATTTCAGTGATGGCAGCGTTTAGTTTGCTTTGTGAAGTCACGAAGATGTTGGCAGGGAAAATCGTCAGCTCCGACAGCGTCTCCATCCGGCGTCCTGTAACGGGGTTGAACATTTCAAGGCTATCGATTTCGTCGTCCCAAAACACGATGCGGTAGGCATAGTCAGCGTAGGCGGGGAACACATCCATCGTCTCCCCTTTCACCCTGAACTTGCCTTGCGTGAACTCAATCTCATTGCGCACATACAAAGCGCCCACCAAAGCCTTCGCCACATCATCGCGGCTGGTTTTCATGCCCTGCTCCAGGTAAATGACATTCTTGCCGAAGTCGTCAGGGTTGCCGATACCATAAAGGCATGACACTGAAGAAACCACAATAATGTCGCGTCGACCGGAAAGCAATGCCGATGTTGTCGCCAAACGCATCTTATCTATTTCGGAGTTGATGGCGAGGTCTTTTTCGATATAGGTGTTGGTCGCCGGAATGAAAGCCTCAGGCTGATAGTAGTCGTAATAGGAGACGAAATACTCCACCGCGTTTTCGGGGAAAAACTGCTTGAACTCGCCATAGAGCTGGGCCGCGAGGGTCTTGTTATGGCTGAGCACTAAGGCGGGACGGTTCAGCTGAGCCAGCACATTGGCAATGGTGAAGGTCTTGCCGGAGCCTGTCACACCTAATAAAGTCTGGGCACGGTCACCATGGTTCAGCCCATCCACCAATTGCTTGATGGCTTCGGGTTGGTCGCCAGTGGGTTTGAAATCGGAAACTAGTTTGAAATCCATTACTTCAGCACATCATTATTCTATGGTGTGCAAAAGTAACAAAAATCTATTATCTGTGCACATCGAGCTTGAGATTGGTCACGCCTTGCGGTGTCAACACTTCGAGCATATAGACCGCGGGCGGCAGATCCCAAACGTAGATCTCTACCCTATCGCTGTGATTGCCAGGAATTTCTCTCAAGAACTGCCCCTTCAATGTGAACATTCTCACTCTGATAATCTCATCAGCCTCAACGTATGCCCTGTTGAAGGTCGGGTTCGGGTAGAGCGAAATCACGCTTTCGGTGTTCTGGTCGACGTCGAAGAAGCCGGCGTTGATGACAATGACCTGCTCGGTGTAGCCGCAACCGTTCCATGCACGGATGAACAGCTTACCTTCTCCAGGTGTCGTGACCACGAGTCTGCAATTCAAGCCCACGGTGTCGAACACCCAGTCGACGCCCTCAAGCTCCCACTCGTAGTAGTCGGCATTCGCCACAGGTTCAATGGAATAGCCATACACACCTGCGATGAGGTTGGTGGCCACGAAGACATCTGTCGGACCGTTGATGGCAGGAATCTCGCCAGGATACGGGTTGACGGTCAAGGTGACAATCACCACGGAGTCACAGCCATTCAAGCTCATCAGATCTTGTTCGTAGATGCCCGACTCAGTGTATTCTTGGCCGTTCATGACAAAGCTGCCGCAAACGGTGGTATCCATCTCGACGACATACTTCTCTACCAATGTTAGGTGCATGGTCACCGTCGAGTCGCAACCTTGCTCAGTGGTGAAGACCTGGACAAAGTCACCTTCCTCTTCGTAAGTAATGCCATTCCACACATAGAACCTGCAGGATTCCATGTCGAACTCGTTCGTCACCGAATAATTCACCGTGAGGTGCAGGATGACGATGGAGTCGCAGCCCACCTCGGTGATGAACTCTTGCGTGTAGTCGCCAGTGACATTGTAGATGACACCGTTCCAATCGTAGGTATCGCAAGCCGTTTCGCTCCATTCGTATGTGATGGTCTGGAGGGCGGTATAGTGCAGCGTGACGATGCTGTCGCAGCCATTGGCTGTGGTCAAAACCTGGATATAGTCGCCTGACTCATTGTAAGTTTCATCATTCCATTCGAATGGCGGATATTCAGTGGCACTCCACTCATAATATTCGGTGTAGTTGACCTCCAGGTGCAGGGTGACGATGGAGTCGCAGCCATGGGCCGTGGTAAACATTTGGACGTAGTTGCCTGTCTCGGTGTAGATTTCGTCATTCCAGATGAACTCATCGCAAGCTTGGTCATTCCATTCGGTCATGTAGGCGTCGCTAATGGTCAGGTGCAGGGTCACGATGGAGTCGCAGCCTTGGATGCTCTCGAAGGTCTGCTCGTAGTCGCCGGTCTCGTAATAGATGCTGTCGTTCCAAGTGAACTCATTGCAGGCCTCAGCGTTCCATTCGTTTTGGACGGCTTCGCTGATGGTCAGATGCAGTACCACGATGGAGTCGCAGCCTTGCTGCGAGGTAAATTCTTGAACGTAATCACCCGATGCATTGTAGGTAATACCGTTCCAGACATAGCTTTCGCAAGTCTGTTCAAAGAATTCGTTATGGGCTATTCCGCTAACGGTCAGGTGCAGCATTACGATGGAGTCGCAGCCATGTATCGAGATGAACTCTTGGATGTAGTTACCTGATTCATCGTAGATGACGCCATTCCAGTTATAGCTTTCACAAACCTGCTCATAGAACTCGTCATCCACGCAATGGTTGATGGTGAGGTGGAGTGTGACAATGGAGTCACAGCCTTGTTCAGCAGTGAACTGTTGTGTGTAGTCACCAGTAGTATCATAGGTAATCTCGTTCCAGACGAAGAACTCGCAGGCTTCTTGCCACCACTCTGTTGTCAAAACATCGCTGATGGTCAAGTGCAAGGTCACGATGGAGTCGCAACCCTGGACGCTCTCGAAGGTCTGGACATAGTCACCGGTCTCGTAGTACACGCTCTCGTTCCACGTGTAGCTTACACAAGCTTGATGATCCCATTCGTATGTCAACGCTTCACTGATGGTGAGGTGCAAGGTCACGATGGAGTCACAGCCTTGGACGCTCTCGAAGGTCTGGACATAGTCGCCACTCACAGTGTAGGTCTCGTTGTTCCAGGTGAACTCAGTGCAGGCTTCAGTGCTCCATTCGATATCGAAGGCTTCGTTGATAGTCAAATGCAATGTCACAATACTATCGCAGCCCTGGATAGTGGTCAGTCTCTGGATGTAATCGCCAGATTCGGTATAGGTCTCGTCATTCCATGTGTACTCTTCGCATGCCACGGCGCGCCATTCAGTCTCGTAGGCTACGCCCATCGTCAAGTGCAACGTCACGATGGAGTCGCAGCCCTGGACGCTCTCGAAGGTCTGGACATAGTCGCCGGTCTCATAGTACACGCTGTCGTTCCAAGTGAACGGCGTGCAGGACTCCGCGGACCACTCGTCGTGGATGGCCTCGCCCATCGTCAGGTGCAGGGTCACGATGGAGTCGCAGCCCTGGACGCTCTCGAAGGTCTGGACATAGTCGCCGGTCTCCCGGTCTCGTAGTAGATACTGTCGTTCCAGGTGAACGGCGTGCAGGACTCGGCGGACCACTCGTCGTGGATGGCCTCGCCCATGGTCAGGTGCAGGGTCACGATGGAGTCACAGCCCTGGACGCTCTCGAAGGTCTGGATGTAGTCGCCGGTCTCATAGTAGATACTGTCGTTCCAAATGTACTCGTTGCAAGCGATAACAGTCGTGTCGCTATATACGGCCTGGCTGATGGTCAGGTGCAGCGTTGCGATGCTGTCGCAACCAGCCGCCGAGACCGTGTCGAAGGTGTAGTCGCCAGAGCCGGTGTAAGTCTCACCGTTCCACTCGTACTCGTTGCAGGCGATAACCGTCGTGTCACTATAGACAGCTTGGTTGATGGTCAAATGCAATGTCGCGATGCTGTCGCAACCCGCCGCCGTGACCGTGTCGAAGGTGTAATCGCCGGAACTGGTGTAGGTCGCGCCATTCCACTCGTACTCGTTGCAGGCGATGACCGTCGTGTCGCTA
>CADAPW010000038.1 GCA_902789915.1 uncultured Bacteroidia bacterium
GAAGAACATGACCTTCTCGCAAGGTGCCATCCTCATCCGCCTCATCGACCGAGAAACGAGCCACACCAGCTACCAAGTCGTCCAAGAACTCCGTGGCAAGTTCCGCGCCTTCTTCTACCAAGGCTTTGCACGGCTGTGGGGCTACAACCTGAAGTCAGAATACGACCCACATGCCAACCCCGAAGACGACGAGATTGAAACGATAATGACGCTGTTGGAACGCGGAGTGATTTAAAATGAAGAAACGGAGTCTGACGACTCCGTTTCTTCATTTTGTAAATCCTTGGCAAAGTCTTTCACCAAATCGAAGCCGCGATAGACATAGGGTACCGTCTGCTCGATATAGGGATAGAGTTTCGACTGCTCCCTCACCTCGGGCTTCACCACCCCTATCAACTGGAAATTGTTGAGCACCAACACCAATATGCTACATAACAACACCCCTTTGACCGCGCCGAAAACAAACCCGCCCAATTTGTTCCAAAAGTTCAGGTTCATGGCCTTGACCATGTTGGTAACCCAACGCCCGAGAACATTGACGGCAATCACCAGAAGAATAAAGGTCAGCACAAAAGCGATAGTATTGAGATATTTCGGGTTGACTTCCACAAATTCCTGCAGATGCTCCGCAGTGAAATCGGAGAAATGCATGGCACCGTAGATTCCCACTGCAAAAGCCAGCAGCGTGACCACCTCGATAATCAGACCCTTTCGGAAGCCTTTGAATCCGAAGAGGAAGAGGATTATTGCTATGATGATGTCGAGATAGTTCATTTTTAATGAGGAATGAGGAATGCAGAATGAGGAATGAGGAATGATTAGTACGTGTCATTCAGCATTCAGCATTCATAATTCAGCATTCATAATTCATAATAAATTCATCATTTTGAATAATAAAGTATCATCCGTTCAATGGCGCGCTGGCAGACGGGGCAGAAGTCGTGACCTAAGCTGTTCATCAGGCAATCCATGTGAGGGCTGTACATACCTTTCGGTTCGTAGCCGCCACCTTCAAACACGCCAATGGTTTGTTCGTATTTCCTCTTACGTGGTGTTGGTACGGGCGTTTCCTCGTCCATCATGTCGCCCCACTTGTCACTAAAGTCAACCAACGAGGTGATGTTGGGTTCCCAAGGCTCCAATTCAAGGTTATACATGTGCTCGGAAGAGCCAGCATAGTAGTATTCATCAGCCAGTCCGGCAAAGCCATGACCAAACTCGTGGATAATGACATCGCTGGAGAACCTGTTGCTGCTTGCGCTGGAGCAATAAAAGTTGTAAATCCCGCCGCCACCATATTTCTCCGTGTTGACAAGGATATAAATCTGGTCGTATGGCACTTGTCCAGCCAGGTCACGAATGTCGCGGTTGTCGGTACTCATGCAGTAACGCTCGGAGTCGAAGGTCCAAAAGCTGAAGTGCATAGCCGTGTTCTTATAGACATGGTCGCCAGGCATATTGCAGCCGCTCTCCGCCGAGGGAGCCAACACGCCTCGCACGTTGAAGCTCTCCCGGTAGCGGTCGTATGGCGCATAGCTGAAGAGGCTCACCACAAAGAAGTCACAGTCCTTGATGAACTTGTCCATCTCGGCTTGGGTGTAACCTTCGGGCAGAATGACGACATCGACGGCCTTGGTGATGTCTTCGTTGCCAATCCATGCGTCATAAACGGGCAAGTTAAGATTGTCGTAGTCGCGAATGAAATAGTTTTCGGGACTGACACAGAAACGCATCCCTTCTTTGAGTTTGCCCTCCCAAGTCTTGTAGTACAAAGCGATGTCAATTTTAACCCTGGGGAAAGGCACTACAACAGATTCATCAAAGGTTTTGGTGACTTGTTTGGCTTCATCGGTTGTCTGCCATTCTCCGTATAGGTTCTGGTAGCCTTTCGAAAACAGCAAATTGTCTGTTTCCGACTCAAACACTTTCACGATGTAGTTGCCGAACTCAAGTGTGTCGACAAGGTTGGTCTTTGAACCGCTCCAATACGGCTCGCGGATCAGCTCCTTCAAAGAATAGGTAGTCTCTTTTTGGTTGCCCGTGAGACAATAGTCCACACGAAGCGAAGCCTCGGTAAAGAACTTGTCGAAGACTGCATCAGTACTGATCGTTCGGGTAGAATCTTCCTCTAAAGAACTGACACCAAGTTCTTGTCCTTTTGAGGTAGAACCCTGATTTGTCTGCTCTTTGTTAGAGCACGATGCCAATACTATTGCAGCAAGAAGCACAAGAAACATTGACTTTCTCATTTCGCAGAATTTTTGCACAAAGATAAATGTTTTTGGGTTATTGGCATTATTAATAGAATGGAAATTGTAGGGCTGTCATATTATGGCAGCCGCTTGATATACGCAACGCAAGCGGCTGCCACAGAGTGACAGCCCTACAAACAAATAAACAAATGATAATCCATTCCCGAAGGGAATCTCCATTTTTACTATCTTTGCACCAAATCTGTTAACGATGCCGACACCATTATTAACCGTTCGAAACCTACGGGTCTCTTTTTCCCGCGAAGGGAAATGGAACGAAGCCGTGCATGGCATCGACCTCGATGTTTTAGCAGGCAGGACGTTGGGCCTTGTCGGTGAGTCGGGTTCCGGCAAGTCGGTGAGTTCGCTGGCCGTCATGCGCCTGCTGAACGGAAAAGTGAGCCGTATCGCTGCCGACAGCATCCAAATCGAAGGCAAGGAGATTAGAGACTTCAGCGAGGACCAGATGGCCGACGTGCGCGGCAAATGCATCTCAATGATATTCCAAGAGCCGATGACCTCGCTGAATCCCGTCTACAAATGCGGGTTTCAGGTGTCGGAGATGATTTTACAACATGAAGAAGTGAGCAAGACCGAGGCCAAGCATCGCGTCATCAACCTCTTCAAGCAGGTGATGCTGCCACGGCCCGAAGCCATCTACGACAGTTATCCACATGAGCTATCGGGCGGACAAAAACAGCGCGTGATGATTGCCATGGCCATCGCCTGCAACCCCAAGTTGCTCATCGCCGACGAGCCAACGACAGCCTTGGATGTCACGGTGCAACTCGAAATTCTGAAACTACTGCGCAAGCTACAAGCCGAAACAGGCATGGGCATGATTTTCATCACCCACGACCTTGGCGTGGTGGCAGAGATTGCTGATGATGTCGCCGTCATGCATAACGGAGAGATTTTGGAGCGCGGCACAGTGCAGCAAATCCTCAACCACCCACAACATCCCTATACACAAGGTCTTTTAGCCTGCCGCCCACCGATGGATGTGCGCCTCAAACGCCTGCCCATCGTAAAGGAGTTCCTCGATGGACAATGGCAAGGTGGCAAAGAACAGATTCTTCGCGACTTGCAAATCACAGAGGCAGGACGCAAGGCCCATCTGGAACAACTCTATTCAAAAACGCCCTTACTGAAGGTGGAGAACTTGAAAACTTGGTATCCTTTGCGCAAGGGTGTATTCAGCCGTGTCTACGACCATGTGAAAGCAGTCGACGATGTCAGCCTCGAAGTATACGAGGGTGAGACCCTCGGCCTTGTGGGCGAATCGGGCTGCGGTAAGACCACGCTCGGGCGCAGCATCCTGCGATTGGCTGAGCCTACAGGCGGCAAGGTGTGGTTCGACGGCATCGAGGTGACGGCCTTGAAAGGCCAAGCCTTACGCGACTTCCGCAAACAGGCCCAAATCGTTTTCCAAGACCCCTACTCTTCCCTCAACCCACGCATCACCATCGGCGAGGCCATCGCTGAGCCTATGTTGGTACACGACATCCAAAAAGACAAGAAAAAATGCCGCGCCATGGTTTGTGACTTATTGGAACAAGTAGGCCTGCACGCCGAGCATTACGACCGTTATCCGCACGAGTTCTCGGGCGGCCAACGCCAGCGCATCTGCATCGCCCGAGCCTTGGCGGTCAACCCAAGGCTGGTCATCTGCGACGAGTCGGTGTCGGCCCTGGATGTCAGCGTGCAAGCGCAAGTCTTGAACCTATTGAACCGACTGAAAGAAGAAAGGAATCTCACCTATATCTTCATCTCCCACGACCTCAGCGTAGTGCGTTTCATGAGCGACCGCGTACTGGTGATGTACAACGGCAAGCCTGTCGAAATGAATGATGCCGACGAGTTGTTCGAACATCCTCAAAACGACTACACCAAGAAATTGATTGCAGCGTTGCCGGGTATCCACCCGAAGGCATAAAAAAACGGCACCTTTCGATGCCGTTTTATTGTGATAATATTCTTCGTTTATCTAACCACAACCTTCTGCACCTTCACATCCTCACCCTTCACAAGGCGAAGCAAGTAGATGCCGGGCACTGCGTTGATGTTTTTGCTAATGCAGTCTTCAATCTGTTCGCTGCTGAGGATGCGACCTTGCACGTCAATGACCTGCAGGACAGCCGAACCTTCGTTGTCTACAATCCAACTGCCGTTGCTGAAGAAGGCAAAGTCATTATCAACGCTCGCGTTCCCGCAAACAAGCACCAGCTTGAAACGGCACTCCATATCAGCAACATTGGCCTCAAAGGTATAGCTCGGAGTTGAAAGCAAATCTACATCGGTACCCGTTAGGTTGTCGATAAGATGGAGGTAACGGAAACCAACCTCTTGCGCGCTGACGCTGATGGTATAGATGCCATTGGTTGCGGCCTTGAAGTTGACCGGCAGCTCACCATTCTCTCCTGCGTTAATCACAGCAAAATCCTCGTGGTCCTGCGGGAAGTAGACCTTGGTGTTGTTCGGGTTGAGTTGGAACTTGGGGAGTTCTCCACCGTTATCAAAGCGGACAATAGCATGGTCGAGGGTGCCACCGCGGTTACATGCAAGGTTTAGCAACAATGCCAAGCCTTTGTCATTCTGCTCGCTGGCATTGAAGACCAAGTCTTCACCGTCCTCGTCAGCGATGACGAAAACGCCTTCCATTGCTGCTATTGCACCCGTGGCAGGGGCAATATCAGTTCCCGCTTGATTCATTCTATAGAAAGGACGGTCGATGTAGGAAACTCTCGCAAAAGGATTGCCCACCAGATTCCAACCTGGAAAATGAGCATTTCCATCCTTAATCAAGGTCACGCGAGCACTTCCGAAATAAGGATAACCCGTAAAGGTCAGTGTGACATCCTCGCTGTTGGCATAAAGATAACCCTTACCGGGAGCAAGATCAAAGCCTCCGTTGTCGCCCTCAAAATTGATCCATTCCAGTCCTTGGGCCTGGTCGAACCAATAGAAGTCGTATTCGTTGGAAAGCATGTCATCCACATCTGATGGACTCACCGTTCCAATAGGCGATGCCAAGAGGCAGTAATGGTCCTGTTCGCCAAGATAACCCGTGACATCTTTAGTGAATTCAGGTAAGGGGCACTCGTCTTGCATAAAGAACTTGACATTGTTCTGATTCGAAGAGCTGCTGTTAGTGATTTTGAAAGTGTCGCTGTTGACATCGTAATAGAGATAATACTTGGTGCTGTTTTGGACAACGTATATGCCACTGCTTTTGATATACCACAAACCATTATTGCTTGGGTTTGTATTCCAAGTAAGATTGTTATTGGAATTTCTAGCCAGAAAGCGTCCGTTATTCGAGATGTAAAACTGTCCGTTGCTCCCTTTGGGCGACAGAGTCACCATTCCAGGGACTGACGTTGATTCCACTGTGAAACCATTCCCATAAGGGGTCACCGATGTTGTGGTCACTGTCGAACTATTATTGATCATCGGCTGTATAAGCGATGTGCCGTTGAGGTAGCCCATCACATAATTTCCAACATCATTTGGCAAAACCTGTTCAAAACAATTCGTAGTGACAGAAGCAGCAGCACAATTCCCTTCAGGGGTAAGATATACCTCTAGGTCCACACGGTGTCCGTCGGCAATGGTAACGGAAATTGTTTCGGTACAATACCCCGCCTTGGCAACCTCGAGCGTCCATGTGCCACCCTTGATGGGACGATGGAAGTCACCCTCTTCATGACTGCTCACATAGGAATATTGGTCATCATGGTTGAGAACAGTGACAGTTGCTCCATTAATGGGTTGGTTGGTATAGGCATCGTAAACAAAACCATGAATTCCATTGAGACATTGCTCCATAAAAGCCAACATCGCATTGTGATTGTAGTTCCAAAAACTCGGCAGTTGCGAAGCAGAAGGTTTCTTAGTAGTGGAACATTCAATAGTAATCTCGCGGCATTGGCGATAGGCGTTCATGTAATCTTGACGGCCTCCGCCAATCATATACCACTGGGCGCCATTAGTGACGCCATTGTCTTCGTCTGTCATATAACTCGAACTGACCGCCTGGGCGAGGTTGGCATATTCTCTTGAAACATGCTGCCACCATGCATCATCAGGATGGAGCGCGTATGTATTATCCCATGGATAGTTCATCACCTCGGAGCCACCATGGAAGTTGGCAGCCATCGTGAAAGTATAATCCTCGGCAAGTTGCATAAACCATTGGGTTTCGGTTTGGTATGCATTCCCATCAGGATGTGCGCTGCTATGAGGGTCCGGGTAATTGCGGTTCATATCGACGTTATTAGCATTAGCGCGTCGGGCACTATTGACAGTATTGTTGCCACCATAATAGGTGCCGTCAGGGTTGGCGTTGGGGAAGATGAAAATGTCCAAGTTGTTCACCAAGTTGACGATACGGTTGTCGGTGCTAGTACAAAGTTCGTCGATAAGACGAAGCAATAATATCCAGCCAGTGGTCTCGTCACCATGGATAGTGGAGCTGTAGAGAAACTTCGGTTTGCCTGCAGCATCCCCATTATTGATGCGGACGCCCATAATCTTACGGCCTGAGGAAAGGGTGCCTAATTCCAAATAGGCGCAATTCCTTCCACTAACTGTGGATAATGGAAAACTTTGCATCATCGCCTCATATTGGCTGTAAGTTGGATAGCTATCCCAAGCATAAGAAGCACGGTCGCCTTCCACCCACATCTTGGCCTCCTCAAGCAACGAGGGAGGAGTCAGCAAGTTAGGTTCATATCCCGCCTGAAGTAGCCTATCGTACTGTTTCTTGTTAGCATAGCACACCACGATGTGACCATCGGTGTCGTCAACAGAGCAGAGGTCGCTGATGGCTTGTATTTCCGTGGGGTCGTTCACGCTGAGGGTGAAATAATACTCACCGCGATTGAGCATGAGATCACCCAGTTCCTTTTGGCTTTGAGCAAAAAGGCTGCCTCCAATAACCATGGCGAGCAATAACAAATAGCCTCTTAAAGTATTCATATTTCCCTTTATAAATTACTCCCAATTGAAATTTACAAAAATAGTGTATTTTTCAACACACTTGCCTTTTTTATTATGCAACTATTACTAATTTGGGGAACAATATACACAAAAAGAGACGGCGCAAGCACCGTCTCTACAAGGGAATTTGCAAGGTATCAACGCAAGCAATGCGTCAGCGACCTTACTTCAGCAATACGTCGGGTCCCATGTTGTAATAAATGTCGACAGGGATGCCTGCTTCGTTGACACGGTCGAGGTCGGCCTGTAGCTCAGGCTTGATGACACTCATCTCACCCATCCATGCCTTGGTGGCCTCATAGTCACCATCGCCTTGGTGTTTGAGGATGTCACCAGCGAGTTTCTCGACAGCCACTTTCATCTTTTCGAAGTCGATGGCATAGCGTCCATCCTCGTTGCGCACAAAAGCGCCTTCGTTTTGGAAGTAATTGAAAGTAAGCATATTGGCCTTGCCGTGTGCGCTGGCAGCGCCGAAACGCACCGAACGGAAAATACCCGCCATAAAGGTGGTGTAATTGTCTTCCATTGTGGTGTTGGTATATTCACCCATCTCAGCGAGTTTGGTGACGAGGTAGAGGCCCAACACGTCGGCTTTGGCTTCTTCGAGGGCATTGTATTGGTTGCCAAGGGCTTCGCGAACGGTACCCTTACCCGTGATGGTGTTCTTGATACCCATGCCGTGGGCAGTCTCATGGAACATCACGTTGGCGAAGAAGGCGTCAAACTTGATGTGTTCCATCGACTCGGGCGTCATCAACACCTCCGAGATAGGTTCCAAAATCTTTTCGAACTTGGCTTGCATGGCGTTCTTAAGCTGGAGTTTGCGGGTGCCACGCTGCAACTGAACACGCTCGTCGTTGGGCAGGTTGATGGCAATGGTCTTGCTGTTGGCGTTGCAGTCGCCAGCATAATAAACCACATCGTATGCGGCCAGGTCGACATCGCTGCCAGGAACTTCCTTCTTATACTCTTCCGGCACAGGCAGTTGCTTTTGCAACTCAGGCACAAACTGAGCGTAACGAGCCAGTTGCTTGGTCCACTCCTGGTCCTTGACAAGAATGAAAGCTTCGTGTGAGGCTTTGATACCGTAGCGGGCATCGGTGTAGTTCTCAATGGGGCCGATTACCATGTCGATATTGTTATTGCGGACGTCCATCCACTGCATGTCGCTCTCAAAGTAATCATCGGTGCGTAGGGCTTTGGCGCGCAACTTCAAGTATTCAGCAAACTCCTCATCGCCAGCCAGTTCGGAGGCATCGTCAAGTAAGGAAGCAGCCTTCTTGATTTGCTCAGCAAAGTAGTCGTGATACCACACGCACTTCAAGGCACCGTTCTCGTCACGGACAATCATGGTGTATTGGCTGGTCTTGTTGGGGTCGTCGAAGGCATTCCATTCCTCGTCGGTCATGTCGGCAGGATAAAATTGTGCTCCAGCAGGCTTTTCGCCAATGCCTTCCACAAAGGGCTTGTTGCCGTCAAGGCCATCCCAAGGGCCGTAAGCAATGGTCGCCATCTTGATGAGGTCAGGATTGTCGCCAATACGAGCTATCAATTCGGCATTGTCACCATAGTTCTCTTGCCAGAAGAGGCCGTCCATGATGTCGGCGGCTTCGAAAAGGAGTCGCAGCATCTCTCGCTCGTTGTCGCTGAGGTGGCTGATGTCGGTAGTCAAGGTGTATTCTGCATACTTGTCCGACAAATTGGTTTGTTGAACAGGCTCCTCTTTGGGCTGTTCGGTGGTCTTGTTGCCACAAGCAGTGGCCACGAGAGCCACGACGGCAACGAATGCTAAATGTTTGATTTTCATTTTATTTAAATTTAAGTTGTTTCGTTTTTCTTAGATAATCAGCATAGCATCGCCGTAGGTGAAAAAGCGATATTTCTGGGCCACGGCTTCCTTATAGGCTTTCATCAGCAGGTCGTAGCCTGCAAAGGCGGCCACCTCCATCATCATCGGCGACTTGGGCAGGTGGAAGTTGGTAATCATGCAGTTGGCAACCGAGAAAGTGTAAGGCGGGAAGATAAACTTGTTCGTCCATCCTTTGTAAGGCTTGATTTTGCCACCAATGGTCATGGCCGTTTCGAGCGCTTTCATAGAGGTGGTGCCCACGGCAAAAACATTGTTGTGGCGAGCGTTGGCCTCGTTGACCAAGGTGCAGCACTCTTCATCAATATACATCTCTTCCGAGTCAGGCTTGTGTTTGGTGAGGTCTTCCACTTCGATGTCACGGAAGTTGCCCATGCCAGGATGCAGGGTCAACTCGGCGAAGGAAGCACCGATGATTTCAAGGCGTTTCATCAGGATCTTACTGAAGTGCATGCCGGCTGTGGGTGCCGACACAGCGCCCTCCACCTTGGCGTAGATGGTCTGGAAATCCTCGGCATCCTCGGGACGTTCCTCACGGTTAAGCTCCTTCGGGATGGGCGTGTGGCCAAGTCCCGAAAGCGTCTTCTTGAACTCATCGTAAGTACCATCATAAAGGAAACGCAGCGTACGACCACGTGAGGTGGTATTGTCGATGACTTCGGCCACCAGCTCGTCGCCTTCGCCGAAATACAGCTTGTTGCCGATACGGATCTTACGGGCCGGGTCGACAAGCACGTCCCACAGTCGGCTCTCGTGATCCAGCTCACGCAGCAGCAGCACCTCAATCTTGGCGCCAGTCTTTTCCTTCTCGCCATAAAGTTTGGCGGGAAACACCTTGGTGTTGTTGATGACGAACACATCCCCGTCCTTCGTATAATCCACCAAATCCTTGAAGATGCGGTGTTCTATCTTTCCAGTTTTGCGGTCAACGACCATTAAGCGGGCCTCATCGCGGTTCTGGATGGGTTGCAATGCTATCAACTCGCCGGGCAAGTTGAATTTAAATTGGGATAGCTTCATTGTATGAGATTGTTTTATTGGATTTCGTCCGATACAAATTACAAAGATACGACAAAAAAGGAATTTTGTCAAGTGTTTTTTCTTAACAAACTGATTACCAGTACTATTTTTGCTCTTTTTCTTGTTGTTCCTTCTTCCAAGCCTTGAATGCGTCACCCGTGTCGATGATATGTTGTTTCAGTTCCATCAACGGCCAAGCGTCCTCAACTTTGAAGTCGCCAATGCGGGTTCGTCTTAATGATTTTAAACAAGCGCCGTTGCCCAAAGCCTTGCCCAAGTCGTTGGCGAGGCTACGGATGTAAGTGCCTTTACTGCAGGTGACCTCGAAATCGAGTTCGGGAAAGCGGTCGAGGCTCAGTTTGAAGTCATCGATGCGGACGTCACGGGCCTTCAGCTCAATTTCTTCGTCAGAGCGGGCGTAGTCGAAAGCACGTTTCCCTTTGATTTTGATAGCGGAATACTTGGGTGGGTACTGTTTTAGGTCACCTATGAATTGTAGCCTCGCAGCTTCAATCTGTTCAGGTGTGATGCCTTCGGTGGGGAAAAAGGCGTCTGGTTCACTCTCCAAATCGAAAGTCGGGGTGGTTTGACCAAGAAGAATCGTGCCTGTGTATGTCTTCACCTGTCCTTGATAGTTGTCGATTTGTTTGGTCATCTTGCCCGTACAAATGATGAGCAGTCCCGTAGCCAAAGGGTCCAATGTACCCGCATGTCCCACCTTCAGCTTGCGGATGCCGTAGCAACGGTTGAGCAAGGATCGGATGAAGTTGACCGTGTCGAACGACGTCCAGTCCAAGGGCTTGTCGATGAGGATGACCTCGCCTTCTTCGAAATTAAACATTATAACAGACTTTTACGATAGAGAGTCACTTTTGCTTTTACCGTCATGGCGGAGGAACTGTCATTCCGCGAAAGCGGAACGCCATCTCCTGCGCTAAAGGGATTCCCTTTGTGTCAGGAGATTGCGGGTCAAGCCCACAATGGCGGTTCATAATAGCATTATCACATTAAATGATATAAGGTAGAACGATGGCCAGCACACCCACGATGCAGCAATACACGGCAAACCAAATCAGCTTGCCTTTCTTCACAATGCTGATCATCCACTTACAGGCGATGCAGCCAAAGATGAAAGCCGCAAGGAAACCAACGAGAGCTGCAACGGGCGAAAGGCCGCTCATGGCTTGGCTAAAGCCGACCTTAAGGATGTCCTTGGTGTCGAGCAAGGCCTCTCCCAAGATAGGCGGGATGACCATCAGGAATGAGAATTGAGCAAGTTTTTCCTTTTTGTTGCCAAGGAGCAAACCCGTCGCGATGGTGCTACCCGAGCGCGAAAGGCCTGGCATCACAGCGCAAGCCTGAGCAATACCGATGACGAAGGCGTGCTTGGGGCTGATATTCTCCTTTTGTCTCGGCTTGGCGAAATAGGAGAACGCCAGCAGCGAGGCCGTCACCAAGAGCATGATGCCCACGATGAGCAGACCCGAGCCAAAGACCTCCTCCACCTTGTCCTTAAAGAAAAGACCAACAATCATCACGGGAATCATCGATATGAGGATGTTTATGGCGTATTTCGTGCCGCCATTGAGGTTGCAATATTTCCGCCACGACTGCTTGGCAAACAAGTCTTTGAATATCCATACGATTTCCTTCCACAGGATGACCAAGGTGCTGAGCACAGTGGCCACATGGAGCAGCACGGTGAAAGCGAGGTTCGATTCGCCATCTTCAAGACCGAAGAGCGCTTGGCCAATGGCCAGATGTCCACTGCTGCTGACAGGCAGGTACTCCGTCAGGCCTTGGATGATACCTAATATTAGTGCTTGTATCCAACTCATTGTTTTTTCCTCCAGAAGATGGCCACAATCTCCACCACAAAGCCTGCCAAGACGAGAATCGGTGCGAGGGTAATACGTTGGAAATCAAACATCTTTTCGTTGAACACATCAGGGTCGTCGGAACCGCCACCAATCATCAGGATGAAACCCAATGCAATAAGGGCAATACCGATAAGCACGATAATGAAATTCTGTTTGCCGAAGGGCATGGCATCTTGGTTGTCAGTGGCTTCGGGGGCTTTCGCTTTTGTTTTTGTCATTTCTTTTGCCATATCTAATTTCAGATTTAATATTCAAAATTCAATATTTAAGATTTAAAATTTGAGACTTACGGACCTTCGACAAGCTCAGGGACCTTATGTTCTAAGTATATAGTCGATCAATGTCGGCATGGAGGTACTTTCGCAGGGCCAAACGGGTGGAAAGCCCGCCGAGCAGCACACCAAAAATGATGATGCCGGCAAAGACTGCCCCGATGATAGAATAGTCTTGTACAATAGCCAACTCGGGCAAACGCTTGCTAAGTACATAAAGCAACAAGGCTAGAAGCGCATCTGCCAGCAGGGCACCAAAAAAGCCCTGTAACCTGCCACTCCTGATGAAGGGTCGGCGGATGTAGGAAGTGGTGGCACCCACAAGCTGCATGCTACGAACAAGGAAACGCTTCGAGTATATTCTAAGTCGTATCGTATTGCGAATCAGCGTTATGGCGATGACAAGCAACACCAAGCTAGCCACTATCAGCGCAAGGCCTATGCTACGCACATTCTTGTTTATCAGGCCAACAAGTGATTTCTGGTAATAGATTTCCTTGATATCGGTATTTTTGAGCAGTTGGGATTGGATAACGGCAATGCTGTCGTTGTTGGCCCACTCCGCATTGAAGCGCACATCGATAGAAGGCAGCAGTGGGTTTTCCTCGTTGCCGAGCCATTGCAGGAAGTCCTCACCGAGGTCGTCGCTGAGGCGGCGAATGGCTTCCTCCTTGGTGATGTATTCCGTCGACTTCACGGCAGGCATGGTATCCAGCTCCTTTTGAAGTTGCAGGATTTTGTCCTCCTTGACATTGCTGTTCATCACCACCTCGAAGCCGATGTTTTCCCTGAGGTAGTTGGAGAGTTTCTGCGCATGCATCATGAGCAAGGCAAACACGCCTAAGAGGAAAAGCACCAAGGCGATGCTCACCATCGACATGAAATAGGACCCTGCCACACGGCGTTGGTTGGAACTTTTTTCGAACATTTCTCTCGCAATGACGTCAGTTTGAAACGGCAAAGATAAACATTTTATGCGGCGTAACAGAAAATTTTGACAACGTCGAAGTAAAAATTCATATTTTTGTGCTTTGATTTCAATCCAAAGACCATGCAAGTCCTAAAGTCCAACATACGCACCGATTCATATTTTTGTGCTTTGATTTCAATCCAAAGACCATGCAAGTCCTAAAGTCCAACATACGCACCGATTCCGAGGAGTTCAAGCAGAACGAAAAAAACTTCCTCGCCTTGATGTCGCAATATCGCGAAGCGATGGCGGCCTCGATGCAAGGCGGCGGCGAGAGCGCCGTGGCCAAACACAAGAAACGCAACAAGCTCCTCGCCCGCGAGCGCATCGACCTGCTCATCGACCCGAACACACCGTTCTTGGAACTCTCGCCAATGGCGGCCTACGGCACCTATAATAATGACTTTCCTTCTGCGGGCATCGTCACCGGTATCGGTGTCATACAAGGACGCGAGGCCGTCATTGTGGCCAATGACGCCACCGTGAAAGGCGGCACCTACATGCAGTATACGGTGAAGAAAC
>CADAPW010000039.1 GCA_902789915.1 uncultured Bacteroidia bacterium
CTGCTCGTAGGCGCTGATGAAATGCGGGTCGAGGATGCCGTCCATCATCAAGACGTTGTAGCCCTTGGCCTTGGCGTTCTCGATGTTGGTGTATTGGTCGTCCTTGTCGGTGGCATACAGATAAACGAGTGCTTTGTTCTTGTCGGTCTGGTTTTCCTTAATCAATGTCTTGTATTCCTCTATGGTGTAGTATTTGTCGTCGGTGTCCTTGAAGAGGAAAAACTTCTCGGCGCGCTCGTAGAACTTCGGGTCGCTCATCATGCCGTATTCGATGAACACGCGGATGTCGTCCCAATTCTTCTCGTAGGCCTCGCGGTCTTTCTTGAAGAGCTCTTCAAGTTTCTCGGCCACCTTCTTGGTGATGTAGGTCGAGATTTTCTTCACGTTTTGGTCGCTTTGCAGGAACGAGCGGCTGACATTCAGCGGGATGTCGGGCGAGTCGATGACGCCGTGCAGCAGCGAGAGGAACTCGGGTAGGATGCCTTCCACGCTGTCGGTGACGAAGACCTCGTTGCAGTAGAGTTGGATCTTGTTGCGTTGGAACTCGTAGCGGTTCTTCACCTTCGGGAAATAGAGGATGCCCGTGAGGTTGAAGGGGTAGTCCACGTTGAGGTGGATGTGGAACAGCGGCTCTCCGAAGTTCATCGGGTAGAGCGTGTGGTAGAAGTCGTTGTATTCCTCATCCTTGATGTCGGTCGGTGCTTTCTTCCACAGCGGCGCTACGTCGTTGATGATCCAAGGCTTCTCCACTTCCTTGGTCTTGGGTTTGCCGTCCTTGTCGGTCTCGCCTTCGATTTCCTCCTGCACCTTGCGCGTGCCGAACTGAATCGGGATGGGCAGGAACTTGCAGTATTTGTTAAGCAGTTCGCGGATACGACCTTCTTCGAGGAACTCGGCGGCATCGTCACTGATATAAAGGATGACGTCGGTGCCGCGGTCGCCCTTCGGGATTTCGTTCATCGTGTACTCGGGGCTGCCGTCGCATTCCCAAATGACACCGTTCTTGCCTTCTTCCTTGCAGGACTTCGAGATCAGCGACACCTTCGAGGAGACCATGAAGGCGGAGTAGAAGCCCAAACCAAAATGTCCGATGATGTTGGCGGCTTCGGCCTCGCTTTGGGTCTTGAACTTGGCGATGAACTCCTCGGCGCCCGAGAAAGCTATTTGGTTGATGTACTTGTCCACCTCTTCGGCGTTCATGCCGATACCACGGTCGCGCACGGTGAGGGTCTTTTTCTTCTTGTCGACTTCCACCTTAATAGTAAGGTCGCCCAGCTCGCCCTTGAACTCGCCCGAGGCAGCCAAGGCTTTCAGTTTTTGTGTGGCGTCCACGGCGTTGCTGATGATTTCGCGCAGGAAAATCTCCTGGTCCGAATAAAGGAACTTTTTGATGACAGGGAAAATGTTTTCTGTCTTTACTCCAATGTTACCTGTTGTCATATCGTTATGTATTTAAAATTCAAAATTTAAGATTTAAAGATTCATTGTCGCTTCGCGTCACTGCGAGGCACGAAGCAGTCCAGATGACGGAGGCCGTTAGTCAAATTGTGTGCCATTGCAAAAACTGACATTTTGGCAAAAAATAAAGGAATAAGACCGATAATTGTATATTTTTGCGGATATTTAGTAAGTGGTTTATTACTAAGTGATTTATTACATAACACAACTATGAGCGAAATCTACGACTTCTATAACAACGGTGCAGAGATAGGTCGGCTGGAGCGCGGCCTGGGCGTCGTGGAGTTTCACAGGACAAAGGAAATCCTGTCTCGCTACATTGATGGCGGCAAGGTGATTTACGACATTGGTGGCGGCATCGGGATGTATGCGGCTTGGCTGGCGAAAAAAGGCAACGAGGTGCATCTGATTGAGTTGGCCGAAAACGTCGTGGAATATGCCAAAGCCAATATGATGCAGGATTGCCAATTCATCGCCGAGACGGGCAATGCCTTGCAAGTCAATCGCCTCGACGAGAGTGCCGATGTGGTGCTGCTGATGGGGCCTCAGTATCATTTGCGCGATAGGGAAGACCGCTTACAATCGCTCCGCGAGGCGTTCCGAGTGCTGAAGAAAGGCGGCCTCCTGGTGGTGGCGGGCATCTCCAAGTTCAGCTCCATGACTTGGGCTTTGTCAGTCTATGGTGAGAAGAAAAATGCGTCACTCATGGAATTCCTCGACGACCCCGTGTTTTTCAACATGATCAAGGACGAGATGACCACGGGCGACCATATCCGTCCTGCGGAATACCCGAAGTTCATTGCGGAATCCTATTTTACAACTTCTGATGAGATGAAATCGGAAATTGCAGAAGCGGGATTTATGGTGGAGGAAGCCATTGCCGTGGAGGGCTGCATATGGTTCACGCCGCACCTCGCGGAGAAATGGGAGGATGAGGCCAGCCGTGAACGCCTCCTTGACATTGTCCGCATCACTGAATCGGAGCCTGAGATGATGGGCATGAGCCCGCATTTTTTGGTGGTGGCAAGAAAATAGTATTTTAGGAAGAGCCGATAAAACAACAACGGCCAGCCACGATTCGTGACTGGCCGTATGCGCTTAGACAGAGGCTGACTCATTGGACTTCCTCGACGGTTTCTTCAATTGTCTCTTCCACCGGTTCTTCGTTTTCTTCTTCGCA
Source organism: uncultured Bacteroidia bacterium (assembly GCA_902789915.1). Classification (GTDB taxonomy): domain Bacteria; phylum Bacteroidota; class Bacteroidia; order Bacteroidales; family F082; genus Limimorpha. Next base: position 2,639 of record CADAPW010000039.1, read on the forward strand.
GCCTAGTTTGGCGACTTTGGCCTCCATGACCTTTTCGAGCTTCTCGCCGAGTTTTTCGATCTCTGCTTGTTCAGCCTCGGTCATCTTGTCTTCTTCAGCGTATTCTTCCACAGCTAAGCTGCTAAACAAAATGTTAAGGGCAGCATCTTCAAGCTCATCGCAAGTTTGGGAGTCGTTGATGGCTTTTTCAAGTTTTTCAAACAGGGCCTTGTTGTCTTGGAATTCCTTGGAGCCTTTGTTGCCGCCGCATTGCGTGAAGGCGAACAGCATCATACCCGCGAGGGCAATCATTAGAGTTTTTTTCATGGTGTTGATGTTTAAGGAGTTGGTGTAATTTTTGAATAATCGCAACAAAAATAGGAATTTTTTTAATTGGACAATGTGCAGTGTTGTTTTCTTGATTATTTTTGCAACTAATAACAATACTATGATAATTTCAAAACCTTTAAATATCCAAAAATGAAAAAGTTCCTTATTACCATGTGTATGCTGGCGTTATCTGTTGTCACTATGGCCGGCAATTTTGTGATGCTTCCGTATTCGGGTCGCGCCGAACTGGAAAAACACTTCTCTGACCCGAACCTGAAGGTGCATTTCTACACTGATTCGGAGGTCTTCGCCACGGCTGAACGTTTCGAGGCGAGCAGTATGGTGATGATTGACGAAAACGCTTTCTCCGACAATGGATGCTATACGTTAGTGTATTGCCCGAAGGCACAACAGCAGCAGTATGACGCGCTGTTTTCGACCCAGACTTATGCCGTTGTGAAAGGCTCGGCGATGCCTTACAAGAACGACGGTGCTGTAGCTATCTTTAACAAGAAAGCCAGTCTTCCCAAACTGACCCGCGAGTTCCCGGTGGTGACGGAAGAAGACCCTCGTATCCGCGAGATGTTGAACCAAGTCAATATGGACTCATTGGAGGCCACGGTTCAGCACCTGCAGGACTATGGCAGCCGCATTTGGAACTCCGACAACGCTTTTGCTGCTTCCGATTGGATTGCCAGTCGTATGGAGGCCCTTGGTCTTGAGGTCGAGCAGCAGCCTTTCAATGCCAATACATGGATGGGTAGCGGCGCAGCGGCACCTAATGTCATTGGCATACAGCGTGGTACGCTCTATCCCGACACATACGTGGTGTGTGGCAGCCACTTCGACTCGTTCTCCTACGAGGCAATGTATGGCGGTGGCACGGCTCCTGGTGCCGACGACAACGCCACGGGCGTGGCCAGCGTGCTCGAGAGCGCGAGAATTATGACCCAGTATGAGTTTGAATATAGCATCATCTATTGTGCCTACGGCTGCGAGGAGATGGGTCTGTATGGCAGTGAGGCCTACGCGTCGCGCTGTCAACAACAGGGCATGGACATCATCGGCTATTTCAACAACGACATGAACGGTTACCTTTATGGCGACCAAATTCACATCGACTGCATCTATCCCAACTCGGTGGAGCCGATTGGTACTTATTATATGAATGTAGGCGAGGTGTATTATCCCGAGCTGCCCATTCGCCACGTCAATTTCAACGAAGGTGACAGCGACCACACCTCATTCAATAACCACGGCTACATGGGCATATATCCCTTCGAGGACTATGAACACTACAGCCCTTACATCCATACACCTAACGACCTGATTGGAACGAGTGTGACGAGCTTCGAAATGAGTCAGCAGTATTGCCAGATGAACATTGCTTGTTTGGCCGAGATTGCCAATCCTTTGGGTGAAACGCCTGTGGTGCAATGCAATCCGGTGAGAGATTTTTCTATTGAGCTGCCTGTTTGGAAAGATACATCACCTCTTTGGTTACATTGGAAATCTCCTGAAGAGGGCTCAACAGGCGAAATAGAGCGATTCGATGTGTATCGCGACAATGTGGTTATTGGAGCGGTGGATTGGGCGGATTCCACTTATCATCTTGGTTATTGGGGCTATGAGTATATGGATACAATTACTGTAGGAGCCGAAGCGGAGTATTTCATTATGGCTGTTTACAGTGACGGTTGCGAGGCTCCGTCAGAGACTTTGATTGGTGAGGGCGTTTCAAGTGTGAATGAGTTTGAAAGCGGCAACACATTGGTCTACCCCAATCCCTCCAACGGCTCCTTCAACCTCAACTTTGGCGCAGGCCAATGGAACGTTGAAGTTTACGACATCACTGGCCGTAAGGTCTATGAAAACCGCATGGATGGCAATTCCGTCCTCGACCTTGGAGCGTGCCGCAAGGGAATGTATTTCTTGAAAGCCACAGGCGAGAGTAGGGGAGTGACGGCGAAAGTCATGGTGCAGTAATCCTCGGCTGAGTTAAAATCTTCAAAATTCTCCGTTTCACTGGGTTGAGACGGAGAATTTTGTATTTTTGAGGTCTTAATACAACACTTGTTTGGAGTAGCTGGAGTCTGGAAAGAAATAAGCCGTTTTCCGTGTCAAAATAATTCGTACTTTTGCGCCATAAATCATTAAAAGACTACAATAATGAAAAACCTCAAGAAATCATGGATGCTGGCCGCCATCCTTATCTGCGGCGCTTGCTTAGTTGGCTGTGGAAACAAGACTGCTAAAGAAGAAAACGGCATGGAAAACGCACAAACCGAAGTCCAGGCCGAGCCTCAAGTTCCTGGGACAGTGATGTATGACGCCGCCGTCAACGACTACCTGGTCAATGTGATTGGAAAGAACTATGCAGAGGCCGAGTATTGCATCCCTTGCCCCATCCTCGTCAGCACGGACGATGGCAACAAAGAGGATGTCCTCGTTTGGGGCGACTTCTGGGTGTTCAACTATGACCTTTCTGGCGACACGCTGAAGACGGTCTCCGGCGGCAACCACCCCGGATTGATGCACCTGAAGAAGACCGCCAATGGTTACGAGGTGACGGCCTTTGACGCAGTGGAAGACGGCGCAGGCAACCTTGAAAGTGCCAAGAGGATTTTTGGCGACAAGTTTGATTCCTACCAAGAAATCAGCAGCCTTCAGGAGAAACGCGAAGACATGAGACTGCGGCTCACCGCCGACTATGTGAAGGAACACGGCCTCTCAGCCACCATGTTACAAGACTATGGTTGGCCTGCTGTGGCATTGCCGCAATGACCTTTTTTACAGCAAAATATAATTCACCTTTGGGCGGCATGACCATGGCATCTGACGGCCAAGGCCTCGCCGCCCTTTGGTTTGATGGGACGAGAGAGGAGGCTCGTTTTGCAGATAGGAAGCCTACAACGAAAGCGCTGCCTGTTTTCGATGAGACCCGCCGCTGGCTTGACCTGTATTTCGCTAGCGAAAAGCCTGATTTCATCCCGCAGCTTGCGCCAAAGGGGACAGCATTCCAACAACGGGTGTGGGATATTCTTCTTACCATACCCTACGGGAAAACAGTGTCGTATGGCGGCGTCGCCCGATGCATTTCTCCGAACATGTCGGCACAAGCCGTAGGTGGGGCGGTGGGACACAATCCCATCGGCATCATTATTCCTTGCCACCGCGTCATCGGTGCCGACGGATCGCTCACGGGCTATGGCGGCGGACTGGAGCGAAAACGCTGGATGCTGGAGATGGAAATGAAGTGATTTTTATTACTTTTGCAAAAAAATTCAATCATGTCCGAGTACCTTGAGAAATTCATGGATTGTGTGGCCGGTGCCGCCGAGCAAAGCACCTTGGTAAAGATGACGCTGAGCAAGCCCGCCAACAAGCACGACGAACTGCGCAACGTCTATGTGAAACCCGTTCTGATTAAGGAGAAACGCCTGTTCGCCTTCACCTATCACTATGAGCGTCGCGACGAGGTGAAGAACTACGACGCTGCACAGATGCTTGACATCCTGAAGGTAATGTTGCCAACACATTTCCTCAACGCTGTGCTTTTCACCGTGAACGAGGATGTCACCTTGCTCGTTTCGAGTAAAGGCAAAGCGACCCTTCAGACCAAGAAAGTGCAGGAATGCCGTGAACAAAACCTGGAGCACGATAAGCAGAAAAACCGACTCGTCAATCCGGCAAACCCTTGGTGGTACCAGCTGGGCTTGACGACGCGTGAAGGCAAGATCACTGCCGACATGCAGCATAAGTTCAAGCAGATCTACAAGTATGCCGAGATTGTGGAGAGTCTTATCAAACCGATGAAGTTTGACGGCACCGTCCACATTGCCGACATGGGGGCGGGGAAGGGGTATCTCACCTTTGCGCTCTACGAGCTGCTGACGCAACGCCTGAACTTGGACGTCGACATCAAAGGTGTGGAAATTCGTCCAGACTTAGTGTTGAAAATCAATGAAATAATCAACTCCAATCATTTGAATGGTTTGGAGTTTGTGGAGAGCAGTATCCAGAACTACCACCCAGAAAAACTGGATGTGCTGATTGCCCTTCACGCATGCAACACTGCTACTGATGACGCCATCGCTTCAGGTATCAAGGCCGGGGCGGAGCTGATTGTCTGTGCGCCGTGCTGCCACAAGCAAATCCGTCAAGAGATGGAACGCTCGGGCCGTTTCGACGCCATCACGCGCTACGGCATTTTCCTCGAACGTCAGGCGGTGATGATTACTGACACCATCCGCGCCCTGATTTTGGAGTATTTCGGCTACAAGACCCAAGTCATGGAGTTCATCGAGATGGAACACACGCCGAAAAACGTGCTGCTGGTAGGGCGTAAGACCTCGAAAAACGCGAAAGACCCGAAAATCTTGCAGCAGATAGCGGATCTTAAGGAAAGATATGGCATACATGCGCATTATTTGGAAAGTGTATTGAGCTTGTAATCCCCTGTAGTCTTGATAAAAACAAAACTTTTACAATATGAAAAAACTGATGAAGGCCATAGCGGCCATAATGCTAACAGTAGTGGTGATATGTGGCGTAGGATGCAAGAAAGAAAATAACGGAAACACCAACGGACATGCCTATGTTGACCTTGACCTGCCAAGCGGCCTGCTGTGGGCCACATGTAACATCGGTGCCAATGCTCCCGAAGATTATGGTGATTACTTCGCCTGGGGCGAGACCAAGACCAAGGACACATACAATTGGAGCACATACAAATGGTGCAAGGGTGACTACGACCAACTCACCAAGTACTGCAACAATTCCAGTTACGGCTACAATGGCTTCACCGATAAATTGAGCACTCTCAAATTTAGAGATGATGCAGCCAGAGCTAACTGGGGTGGTGATTGGCGCATGCCCACCATTGAGGAATGGGGGGAACTGATGAACTACACCACATGGGTATGGACCATGCAGAACGGCGTGTATGGGAAAAAAATCACCGCCAGTAATGGTAACAGTCTCTTTTTGCCCGCTGCGGGTTGCTGTGGTGATGATAGTCTAAACTTCGACGGCACGAGTGGCCGTTATTGGTCCAGTTCGCTCATATCGGGCTACCCAGACAGCGCAAGGATTCTCCTCTTTGGTTCGGGCTATGGTTACTGGAGCTTGTATAGTCGCTACTTTGGCCTGTCTGTCCGAGCGGTGCTTGCTACTTCGAAGAATTAATATAATGTTGATAATTAGTAATTTGTAAATCAATAATGTTTTGTTTTAGATTAATTTGGTTGTTTTTAGCGAAAAACGTCCGTCATATCAAGATAATTTTGTATTTTCGTGGACTTTTAGAAAACGACAGCAATCAATCAACTAAAAACATAAAACATCATGCAAAACATCGATTGGGCAAATTTAACATTCGGTTATTATCCAACGAATTACAATGTCCGCTGCTACTATCGCAACGGTCAGTGGGGCGAACTTGAAGTGACCTCCGAAACCAGTATCAACATCCACATGGCCGCCACCTGCCTGCACTACGGTCAGGAGGCTTTTGAAGGCCTGAAGGCTTTCCGTGGCAAGGATGGCAAGGTGCGCATCTTCCGCCTCGACGAGAATGGAAAGCGTTTGCAGTCTTCTTGCGACGGCATCATGATGGCCAAACTTCCCCTGGAGAAGTTCGAAGAAGCCATCATCAAGGTGGTGAAACTCAACTCAGAGTTCATTCCTCCTTATGAAACGGGCGCTTCCTTGTATATCCGTCCTATGCTGATTGGTATGGGCGCTCAAGTGGGTGTGAAGCCTGCTACCGAGTATCTGTTCGTCGTCTTCGTGACCCCCGTTGGTCCTTACTTCAAGGGCGGCTTCATGGCTAACCCCTACGTCATCACACGTAAGTATGACCGTTCGGCTCCTCTTGGCACGGGTATTTATAAGGTGGGTGGCAACTATGCCGCTTCCATGCGTGCCCACGTTGAGGCTTGCCATGGCGGTGAATATGCCTGCGAGTTCTATCTCGACGCCAAGGAGAAGAAATACATCGACGAGGCTGGCGCTGCCAACTTCTTCGGTATCAAGAACAACACCTACATCACGCCTCAGAGCACTTCGATCCTGCCTTCCATCACCAACAAGAGCCTCATTCAAATCGCTGAGAGCCTGGGTATGAAGGTCGAACGTCGTCCTATCCCCGAAGAGGAGCTGTCCACCTTCGAAGAAGCTGGCGCTTGCGGCACCGCTGCCGTCATCAGCCCCATCTCACGCATCGACGACCCCGAAACGGGCAAGTCGTACCAGTTTGGTGATGGCAAGCCGGGTCCGTGGAGCCTGAAGCTTTACAACAAGCTCCGTGGCATCCAGTACGGCACCGAGCCTGATGAATTCGGCTGGATTACCGTCGTCGAAGGCCTTTGATTAGGGCACTTTTGAAAAAAGATTGAAAAAATGCGTCACGAGGTGGCGCATTTTTTTGATTAATATGTATTTTTGTGGCGGAAAACGATAACAATCAACATAAAACATAGCACTATGAAAAAACTTACTTTGGCCATTATGGCATTATTGGCTTTCTCTTTTTCGCTGAAAGCCCAGATGTATGTTTCTACAACACCAGCTCACAGAAATGTGATTCTTGAGGAGTTTACGGGGCGTAATTGTCAATATTGCCCTGATGGGCATGCCATTGCCAATCAAATATCGGCTGATAATCCGGGCCGTTTTTGGGCTGTCAATGTCCATGCAGGCGGCTATGCTCCGACGTCGTACCCCAATTTCAACACCACCGACGGCACGGCAATAGCTAGCGGTTTCCAAATCGACGGCTATCCAGCAGGCGTGGTCAACCGTTCCACTCCTAACGGACAAAGCCGTGGTGCATGGGCATCATTGGCAAATTCGCAGATGAACCAAACCGCAGAATGTAACGTGGCGGGAGCAGCCGTTGTCAATCCGCTGACGCGTACGGCTGCGATTACCGTTGAGGTTTACTATACGGGCAACAGCACGGTCAATGAAAACTATCTTTCTGTTGCCATGGTACAGGATAGCATTCTCGGTTCGCAATCAGGGGGCTCAACATGGAATCCCAGCCAGATGATTGGAAACCAGTATGTTCACATGCACGTCCTTCGTGACATTATTACTGACACTTGGGGCGATGCCATTTCCCCCACCACGCAAGGCACGCTGATTACTCGCACCTACCAATATCAGATTCCTGAGACTATTGGAAACCCCAATGGCGTTGCGGTCGATCTCAACAACATCCATTTCTATGCATGGGTCTCTGAACGTTCCCAAACCTATGATTATACGTACCAAGGACAGCAATATCATTTTACGGCAATCCGTCCTATCTTGAATGCCTGCGAACTCGAGTACATCCAAGGTGTTGACGAACCCGTCCATCCCATTATCACAGGCGTTGGGATTGATGGATTGTATGAATGCACACAGTCCAAGAGCATTAAAATCTCTCTCCAGAACATCGGTACAGGTGCCATCACTTCAATGTCCATTACTGCTGAATATGATGGTGAGACTTATCATGAAGATTGGGAAGGCGATCTGCAACCCTATGGAAAAGAAATAATTATGATACCTGTGACGGCTCCTTTTGGCACTCAAGATATTGCTGTTTCGATTACAGAAGCCAATGGGGAACCATACGAATTTACATCAACGACTTCTGTCACCATTCTTGAGTGGTCGGATCTTGTTATTGAAGGCGAGGAAGAGGTGTTGAAATTGCAGTTGATGCAGGACAAGTTTGGCAACCAAATCACGTGGGAGTTTACAGCTGCTGATGGCACAGTGCTGGGTTCAGGTGGCCCCTATGATGTGTTAGCGGGTGGTAGTGCGACCCAAATTCATGTTGAGAATGTCGTAGTCCCCGTTAATGAATGCGTGAAGTTCACCATCCGTGACTCGATGGGCGATGGTATTTGCTGCACTAGTGGCAACGGATATTACATCGTCAAGAATAGTCACAACCAAGTTATCTTTGGAAACAACTCCGATGGTGACTTCGGCGAAGAGGCTTCTCATCTGATCTCCGTTAAATCGACGGAAGGTGTCATAGAGAATGAACAGACGGTGAAAATCTATCCTAACCCGACTATGGGCATGTTGAACATCGAAGGCGAAGACATGACGAGTGTCGAAGTTTACAACACCGTTGGACAGTGCATCTTAATGCGTGAAGTCAACGGCAACGCGGTTCAACTCAACACAGAAGGCCTCAGCAACGGCCTTTACATCGTCCGCATCCATGCCAGCAACGGCACTATGGAGAACCACACCTTCTCAGTGGCTCGTTAATCAGCCAGCTGGACGAAACGAAAAAAGCCATCTCAAAAGAGGTGGCTTTTTTCGTAACACCAAGACCGTCATCGCGGATCTCCCTCCGCCATTACGGCCTGTCGTTTAAAGGATCCCTTTTTCTGTCAAAAGCGCTGACATTTGCATTTGTAGTTTCTTGGCTTCCTCACCAGCGCGAACTGCAAAATCGCTGCCATTCGAAGCATAAATAATGCCTCTCGATGAGTTGACGAGCAATCCGCATTCGTCATTCAAGCCGTTGTGTGCCACGGCTTGTAAGTCGCCGCCTTGAGCACCCACGCCAGGCACAAGGAAGAAATAGTCAGGCAACATCTTGCGGATCTTCCCCAACTCCTCGGGGTGTGTTGCACCGACGACAAACATCATTTGTTCCGAGGTAGCCCAAGTGGTGGCTGTTTGCAGCACTTGTTGGTGCAGCATCCGCTCGCCTACGTTGAGGTATTGGAAGTCTTGCGAGCCTTTGTTGGAGGTCAAGGCCAAGAGGATGACCCATTTGTCCTCGAAATTGAGGAAAGGCTCCACGGAGTCTTTGCCCATGTAAGGTGCCACAGTCAGGGCGTCGGCTTTCAAGGTGTTGAAGAAGGCCTTGGCATAGTTGGCCGAAGTGTTGCCGATATCGCCGCGCTTGGCATCCGCGATGATGAAGATGTCGGGGTGGTTGTTTTTGATGTACTGGATGGTGCGTTCCAGGCTCTGCCAGCCTTTGGCACCGTAGACCTCGTAAAAGGCCGTGTTGGGTTTGTAGGCAACAGCGTAGGGTGCGGTCTTGTTGATGATCTGCTTGTTGAATTCAAAGATGGGGTCGTCCATGGCCAAGAGGTCTTGCGGGATCTTGTTGATGTCGGTGTCAAGACCGACGCAAAGGAACGACTGCTTTTTCTTGATTTGCTCAAATAACTGGTGTTTATTCATAGTATTTGTATTTGTTACATTAGGAAAGAAACTTCGACTTCTTGCCGTCATGGCGGACAAGGATCCGCCATCTCCCAAGCGCGAAGGAGTGTCCTTTTCGCTCAGGGGATTGCGGGTCGAGCCCGCAATGACGGCGAGGGGTGAGGTGTAGTGTCATGATTCAATGTTTTCTTTCAGTCTTTCAGCGTTTTCCGCCATTTGCAGGCGGTTGATGATTTCGTCAAGGTCGCCATCCATGACAGCGGCGAGGTTATAGACGGTCAAGCCCTCCACGCGGTGGTCGGTGACGCGTCCTTGGGGATAATTATAGGTGCGGATCTTCGCAGAGCGGTCGCCGGTCGAGACCATGGTCTTGCGCTTGGCGGAGATGTCGTTGATGTATTTCTGGTACTCCATGTCGTAGATGCGCGTACGCAGTCGCGCCAAGGCGCGTTCACGGTTCTTGGGCTGGTCGCGGGTCTCGGTACATTCGATGAGAATCTCCTGCATCTCGCCCGTGTTGGGGTTCTTCCACATATAACGCAGGCGCACGCCTGATTCCACTTTGTTCACGTTCTGTCCGCCAGCGCCTGACGAGCGGAAGGTATCCCATTTGATCTCGCCCTCATTGATTTCCACGTCGAACTCTTCGGCCTCGGGTAACACGGCAACCGAAGCTGCAGACGTGTGGATGCGACCTTGTGTTTCAGTTTTTGGAACACGCTGCACGCGGTGTACGCCCGACTCGAATTTCAATATGCCATAGCAGCCATTCCCCGTCACGGTGAAGTCGATTTCCTTGTATCCACCACTGGCACCTTCGCTGACACTGGTCACTTCCACCTTCCAGCCACGGTTTTCGCAGAACTTGGAGTACATGCGGTATAGGTCACCGGCAAAGAGGCAGGCTTCGTCGCCACCTGTGCCTGCACGGATTTCCATGATGGCGTTCTTGCTGTCCTGTGGGTCTTTGGGAATCATCATCACGCGGATGTCCTGTTCTAATTGCTCGATACGCGTTTGGGCGGTGTCTAACTCCTCTTGAGCCATCTTGCGCATCTCTTTCGTCCTTCTCCGTAGCTAGGATTTCCTTGGCTTCCTCGACGTTGGCTTTCAGGGTCTTGTATTCTTTGAAGGCCATGACGATAGGCTCCAAGTCCTTATAGTCCTTGTTGAGCTTCACGAACTTTTTCATGTCGGAAGCCACGGCAGGGTCGGCGAGTTGTTCGCCCATTTCCTCCCAGCGGTGCTTTATTGTTTCAAGTTTTTCGGTGATGTCCATGATGTGGAAAGGAGTTATTTCTTTTCTTCCTCTTTCAAAGTATAAGAGGATTCAACACGTTCGCCATTGCTGTCTTTGATGACATAGACTTCTACTTCCTTTGATTCAGCATCTGTGACCGCCATGATGGTGTATTTTTGGCCTGCAACAGCATTAAAAGTGACCAGATAATGCTTGTGAGGATTATGCGATTCAGCTATACTACCAGCTATCATTCCTCCTATGGCACCTCCAATGACACCACCAGTGGCTGCAGCATTTGCCTGATTGTCATTCCATTGTTGATAATGACGTATCTCAACAGTGTGATTTCCGGGAAGAACATAACAATGTTTCGGGAAACCTTTGTAATAATTGCCCACGGCAATTGAATCGACTTGGATAAGAAGAGCGGCTTCTTTCGAATTCCATCCGTTAGGGGTTAGCTTGTGGTTGCCCTGATTAATGGTTGCTAATGCAGCTTTTTCTTGTTTGGCTCCAACGTAGCCTTTTGTCGTACCACAAGAGGATAGCAATAAAGAAGATGCAACGAAAAATAGAAGTACTAACTTTTTCATGTTTGTATGTATTGATTGGTTAGTACTCAAACGTTCCAAACTCACTCTTAATCGTCAATCTCTTTTGCGTTGGTGTAAATCTCCAAGCGATGGCCCATGTTGAAGACCTTGTACATCTCGTGCCAGTCGGTGCCCGAGGCGGCCTGGATCATCTTGAACAAAGGTGGCAAAGCCAGCATGTTGTCCTTCACGATGTGCAGTTTGTCAACGAAATGCAGCACTTTGGTCTGCGCACCGCCGCTGCAATGGATGATGCCGTGGATTTGCTTGCGGAATTCCTTCAAAATCGGAATCATCAGCGGGGCATAGGTGCGGGTGGGTGAGAGGATGAGTTTGCCTACGTCTACGCCAAGTACCTCGGGCGGGTCAGTGAGCTTGTGCGGACCGGAATAGACCAATTCTTCAGGAATGCTATGGTCATAGCTCTCATCGTATTTCTCGGCCAGATAATGGTTCAGCATGTCGTG
>CADAPW010000040.1 GCA_902789915.1 uncultured Bacteroidia bacterium
ACGATGGCGCCGTAGAAGCTCTCCAACTCGGTTTTGATGGCGTTAATCGGATGAATCTCAGGCATCTCGAAGGTGATTTGCTTCTCGCTGCCATCGGCAAGGGTGATGGTGGCGGAGAGGGGATTGCTATCGTCCACCGTGTCGTTGATACGGAAGATCTCGGCCTTTTTGTCCAAGAAGTCGACGGTGATGTAAGCGCCTTTCTGGAAGATGCGGGTCTTGCGCATGTTCTTCATCGACAGGCGCGAAGCCGTGAGGTTGGCCACGGTGCCGTTTTCGAACTCGATGCGCACGTTGGTGATGTCGGGCGTGGGGCTGACGATGCTGACGCCGCTGGCGCTGATGTGGCTGATGGGCGACTTGACGATGGTGAGCAGGATGTCGAGGTCGTGCACCATGAGGTCGAGGACGACGGGGACGTCGGTGCCACGCGGGTTGAACAAAGCCAATCGGTGTGCCTCAATAAAGAGTGGCTCCCCGATGAAAGGTTCTGCCGCGATGAAAGCCGGGTTAAAGCGTTCCACGTGGCCCACCTGCACTTTCACCCCCGCTTCGTCGGCGAGTTTCTTAAGCGCGTTGGCTTCGTCGGGCGTGGCAACGATGGGCTTCTCGATGAAGACATGCTTGCGTTTCTGCAAGGCTTTTGAGGCACATTCGAAATGACGAATGGTAGGTGTGACGATGTCGACAACATCGACAGCGTCAATCAGGGCGTCGACGGAGGCGAAGGCTCGGATTCCCGTTTCTTCTTCCACCGTTTTCGCAGTGTCAATAGCAGGGTCAAAAAAGCCAACCAGAGCATATTCTTCAATTTGTTTGAGGCAGTTGAGGTGGATCTTGCCCAAATGGCCCGCACCTAAAACACCGATTTTCAACATAGATAACAAAATTTGTGCAAAAATAGTCTATTTATCGTTAAGTTTGGCGTAATTTTGCACCACAATACATAAAAACCTCAGGCCCCTGAGCTCCCTGAGCCTGTCGAAGGGCCGAAGGGCCGCCATCAGTAATATGAACACCCACTTAGAAGACAACTACCGCCACAAAGGCCTCCGCAAGCAACTCGTCGACCAGCTGCGCACCAAAGGCATCACGGATGAGACCGTTTTGTCGGCCATCAACGAGGTGCCACGCCACGTTTTTCTTGACTCTTCTTTTGTAGAACTCGCCTATCAAGACATGGCCTTCCCTATCGGCTCGGGTCAGACTATCTCGCAACCGTCCACGGTGGCGTTCCAGACCCAACTTCTAAAGGTTGAAAAAGGCATGAAGGTGCTCGAAATCGGGACGGGGTCGGGCTACCAGGCCTGCGTGTTGGCTGCCATGGGTGCCCGAGTGTTCAGCATCGAGCGGCAGCGCAATCTTTATTTCAAGACCAAGGACATCTTGGAACTACTCCCCTTCCGTGTGAAGCCTTTCCTGGGCGATGGCTACGAGGGCCTGCCCACCTACCAGCCTTTTGACCGCATCATCATCACGGCGGGGGCGCCAAGCATCCCTGAGGCATTGGTCCAACAGCTGAAACCCAACGGCATCATGGTCATCCCCATGGACAACGCCGAAGGCGAAGGCCAGACCATGCTGAGAGTCACAAAACAGGAAGACGGGACCCTAAAAAAAGAGGAATTCGGCGACTTCAAGTTCGTGCCGATGCTGAAAGAGATTGGGAATGATTGAAAAAGGGAGGTTCCTGAGCTTGTCGAAGGACCTCCCTTTTTCAGTCTTACTTAAAAATACTCCCCAAAATTGACCTCACTATCTTGTTGCCGATGCCTCGGCCGATGGTCGTGGCCGTTGTGTTGAGGGTCTTTTCGAGGGCCTTCTGTCCCGCCGATTTCTTCTTTCGGGTGGAGGTGCTGCGCGAGCTGGTGCTTCTTGCACGCTCTTTCTCCTTCGCTTCCTTGGCCTTGCGCTTCTCTTCCTCCTCGGCTTCTTTCTGGAGGCGTTTTTCCTCCTGTTTTTGTTCCGCAACGAGCATCTCGTAGGCGCTCTCACGGTCGAAGCTCTTGTCGTAGACGCCATAAAGGCGCGACCTGCGAATCAAGTCGCGGCGTTGGTCATCGGTGATGGCACCGATCTGGCTGAGCGGGAAGAGGATCTTGGCGCGCTCAACGACACAAGGTGCACCCTTCTCGTCAAGGAAGGAGACCAAAGCCTCACCCGTACCGAGTTCCAAGATGGCCGCTTCTGTATTGAAGCTGGGATTGGCGCGGAAAGTCTGTGCCGCCGCCTTGACGGTCTTCTGGTCTTTGGGCGTATAGGCTCTCAATCCATGAAGGACACGGTTACCTAACTGTCCAGCAATAACTTCAGGAATGTCGCTCGGGCTTTGCGTGACAAAATACACACCCACGCCCTTGGAACGCACCAGACGGATGACCTGCTCAATCTTGTCGACCAAAGCCTTCGAGGTGTCCTTGAAGAGCATGTGGGCCTCGTCGAAGAAGAAAATCAGCTTGGGCAGCGGTAGGTCGCCGACCTCGGGCAACTGCGTATAAAGCTCGCTCAGCAGCCACAGCAGGAAGGTGCTGTAGAGCTTCGGGTTGAGCATCAGCTTGTCGGCAGCCAGCACATTCATCACACCCTTGCCGCCTTCGGTTTGCAGGAAGTCGAACACGTTGAACGAAGGCTCGCCGAAGAACAAGTCAGCACCTTCGGCCTCCATTGCCAGCAGCGCACGCTGGATGGCGCCCACGCTCACCGAAGATACCGTTCCGTATGTGGTCGTGAACTCCTTGGCGTTTTTGGCCACATAGTCGAGCATCATGCGGAGGTCTTTCATGTCGATGAGGAGCAGCCCGCGGTCGTCGGCAATCTTGAAGACGATGTTGAGGATGCCCGTCTGGGTCTCGTTGAGGTCGAGGAGTCGGGCAAGGAGCTGTGGTCCCATGTCGGAGATGGTTGCACGGAGCGGATGGCCTTGCTCGCCAAACACGTCGAAGAAGCGTGTGGGACAGCCGTGGAAATCCGGGTTCTCGATGCCGAACTCGGGGCAGCGTTTCTCGATGAAGCCGCTCATCTTTCCCGCTTGGCTGATGCCTGAGAGGTCGCCCTTCATATCAGCCATGAAGCAAGGCACGCCCGCCTCGCAGAAGGTTTCGGCAAGCACCTGCAGGGTGACGGTCTTACCCGTACCCGTGGCACCGGCAATGAGGCCGTGGCGGTTGGCCATTTTGCCTACCATATAGAGAGGTCCGTTGTCGCAATGGGCGATGTAGAGTTGGTTGTCGTCAGTGTACATATTGTTGATTGTTTAATTGTTTAACTGTTGAATTGTTGTTCGATTTCATTAAGCATTCTGCATTCCTAATTCCTCATTCAGCATTCCTCATTCAGCATTCCTCATTCAGCATTCCTCATTCAGCATTTATCTTAAACCGAATATATTTGATAGTCAGTCCTTGGTCAAGCCACATCTGTTCGTAGAAGGTGCGGATGGTCTTCACCTCAAGGTTATCGTCATTGGCGTAGAGGTCATCGGTGGCGTAAAGCAACGGCAGCCCTTGTTTCTCCACCACATCGTGCAGCGTGAACTCATACATAATGGGGCTGTCGGTCTTGAGGTTGAGGATGCCATCGGGACGGACGATTTTACGATAACGTTCCAGGAACTCCGGAGAAGTGAGGCGGTGCCTTGCGTTGCGTTCGCCCTCGCCAGGATGTGGGTCAGGGAAGGTGACCCAAATCTCGGACACTTCGTCCTTGCCGAAGAAATGCTCGATTTGGTCGATGCGGGCGCGCAGAAAAGCCACATTCTTCAGTCCTTCCTCGTTGCTCTGCTTCAGTCCACGCCAGATACGCGCCCCTTTGATGTCGACACCGATATAGTTGATGTCGTGATGCGCACGCGCCAAGCCGACGGTGTATTCGCCCTTGCCACAACCCAGTTCCAGCACGATGGGGTTGTCGTTGTGGAAGAAGTCCTCGTGCCACTTCCCTTGCAGTGGAAAGCCTTCGCCCATGATGCGTTCATAGCTATATTCGAACAGGTTGGGGAAGGTCTTGTTTTCGGCGAATTTCTCTAGTTTGTTTTTCTTTGACATATCTTTGTGTCGCCCCTACGGGGCTTTGTATCGGTTATCGTCTTGTTGGCGCAGGGGATGAATCCCCTGCTTACTATCCTGCGCCCCTACGGGGCTATCCCTATTTCAATATCCACGCCTTGTATTCAGTATTGGCCCTAATCTCGCGAAGCACGGCGGTGGCTTCCTCGTCGGTGGCATAGCGACCGAACGAGACATACCACATCTTACTCCTCATCTCATAGAACGCTCCAGTATAGCCTTTGTCTTTCAAAGTATTGGTCAGCCGCGCCGCATTGTCCTCCTGCGCGAAGCATCCCGCAATGATGCGGATGTTGGCATCGCTATTCACCGCCACAGGCTCTGGCTTCCGCTCAGGCTCTGGCTCGGGTTTTTGCTCAGGCGCTTGCTCAGGCTCTTGCACCACCACAGGTTGCTGCGGCTCCGCAAGGGTGTCGTCCACCTGCTCTTGTGGCACGGGGATTGCCGCATTCCGAGTCTTGGTTTCAGGCAGGACGATCGTCCAAGGCACATATTCAGCGGGTTGTTCCTTTTCAAACCATTTGTTGAAATCGACGACCTTGAAATAATGCAAGCCGTAGCCCACGCCAGCCAAAAGGAGGAGTCCCAACAAGACCCACAGCCACCCACTGCGACGGTCGTCCTCGTCATCAAAATCGTCGTCTTTGTTGCCTTTGTTATCTTCCTTGTCATGCTCGTGCACTGCCTTTTCGTCCACAGTGACGGGCGTGTTCTTGTCTTTCTGCTGTTGGGCAATCTCGGCCTTGATTTCCTCCTTCGTCTTGGAGCGCAACACCGGTTCGGGCATGAAGTCACACAAGCCAAAGGCGTCGGCGTTGTAGTTGACGGTCTTGTCTTGTTCAAAGACGAGGTCGCCAGCCCAGTCGTTAGACAAAGTGCCTATGTTGTTCAGCACCACCTTCTTGCCTTGTTTCAGGCTGTTGAAGCAGTCGGAGACGAACATCGCCAGCACGCGGCGGGCTTCGTCTTCGGGCACCTCGTTTTTCTCGGCTATATAATTGATGACCAAGTCGTTATCTTCGCGCAAGTTGGCATCGAAAACGACCTCGCTCGAAGGCATGGCGAAGTAATTCGCCACGGGATTCACCTGCGCCGAGACGGGTTTCTTCACGAAGGCACCCAAGCCAGGCACCACCACGGTATCGCGGGCAAACAACAGGTCTGATATGGCTTCGGCGATGGAAATCATAATTCTGTAACGTATTATTATTGTGCCATTTCTATTGCCTTGGCTAAGTCAGCGGGGCTGTCAATGGCGAGGCTGCCGGCCTCGACGATGGCCATTCGGATGGACAAACCGTTCTCAAGCCAGCGCAACTGCTCCAACGACTCAGCCAACTCCAACGCTGTAGGTTGCATTGTAGCAATTTGGCGCAACGTCGCTGCCTTGTAGGCATAAATCCCGAGATGTTGGTAAAAACATCCCTTCTGCAGCCATTTCTCATGAGCCACATTGCGCATGTATGGAATCGGATTACGGCTGAAATACAACGCGTTGCCAGATTTATCCATTACCACTTTCACCTTGTTCGAGCCAAACAACTCTTCTTCGTCGTCTATCCTCTTGACCAAGGACGCCAATTGCGTGTCGTCACGCGAAATCATGTCGACCAAAAGATTGATGTGTTGTGGGTCAATGAATGGCTCGTCACCTTGTATGTTGATTACTGCATCGTAGTGTTCTTCAAGTATCTCCAATGCTTCACAACAACGGTCGGTGCCACTTTGGTGTCTCGGGTCGGTCATCACATACTTGCCTCCGAATTTCAGCACTTCGTCTGCGATACGGATGTCGTCGGTGGCCACCACCACGTCATCCAGTTTCGACTTCCACGTCTGCTCACAGACCCTTTGTATCATCGTCTTTCCTTTGATCATGGCTAAAGGCTTGCCCGGGAAACGGGATGAGCCATAACGGGCTGGTATGATTCCTATTGTTTTCATTATCAAGAATTAGAGCGTTTGAGATGTATCTTTTTGAATTATACTGAATTTGAGATGAAAATTGCGAGCAATTCTCGTTAGAACAATCCATTGAGCGAGCCTTCAATCTGGTCGACGACGGTGCTCAGGTCTTCGGGGATTTCCAAGTCGATGTTGTCGGTGTCGATGATGAGCAGCTTGCCTTCCTTATAGCCCTCGATCCATTTCTCATAGCGTTCGTTGAGGTTGGTGAGGTAGCTGATGCTGATGCTCTGCTCAAACTCGCGGTTGCGCTTGGCGATGTGCCGAATCAGCGTCGGCACGGAGGCACGGAGGTATATCAAGAGGTCAGCGACTGGTAGTTCTCATAGTCACGGGTTTCCATCAGCCCCATCGAATAGAGGTTGGCAGCGAAGATGTGGGCATCCTCGTAGATGGTGCGGTCCTGGATGACGTCCTTGCCACTGTTGCGGATGTCCATCACCTGACGGAAGCGGCTGTTGAGGAAGAATATCTGGATGTTGAACGACCAGCGTTGCATGTCCTCATAGAAGCTGTCGAGAGAGATAAGGGTTGTGCTCCACTTCCTCATAGTGGGGACTCCAGTTGAAGTGTTTGGCGAGGAGGCCCGTGAGGGTCGTCTTTCCCGAGCCTATATTGCCTGCTACTGCGATGTGCATAGTGCTTTTGTTTTTTAAGGATGAAAAGAAGTTGCTAAAATAAGCAAAAGTCCCTAATCGGCAGGCATTTTTTTTGCAAAAAAGCGGCGACGCCTTCCTCGCCTCGTCATAACTCGATAAATATCAACTGATTAATTATTTCGGAGCCTTTTTCACCAAGTAGACGCCCAGCACACAGAAGATGATGTTGGGAATCCAAGCCGCCAAGGCCGGCGGAAGGCTTCCTGAGATGGCGAACGTCTTGGAGACCTGCATGAAGAGGATATAGGAAAACGCGATGCCGATGCCGATGCCGAGGTGCATGCCGATGCCGCCTCTCACCTTGCGGCTCGACAAGGCCGCGCCGATAAGCGTGAGGATGATGACCGCCGCCGGCGCCGACATGCGGTTGTGCATCTCCACCTCGTAGGCCTTGACGCCCTCCGAGCCTTTCTCCTTCATGGCAAAGATGTGGTCGCGCAACTCAAAGTAATTCATCTCCTCAAAGTCCTCCTTCGTCATATACAAATCGGTGGGATACAGGTTGATGATGGTGTCGTAGTTGCGGCCTTTCAACAGCTGCTCGTCGAAGCCGTCGATGTAACGCACGGCGTAGGGGTCGAAATACCAGCTGTTGGGCGCTATGGTGTCGTGATAGAGCACGTCACCCATCGCCTTGTATTTCAGCTCGCTGCCGTCATATCTCTCCCATGAGAACTTGTAGCCGTACTGCTTTGCGATGTTGTAGCTCTCCACATACACGAACTCGTTTTTGGCAATCTGCACATGCACATTGCGCCCCGCGCTCTGGCTCAGCTTCTCCACATATTCGTCCTTGAACTGCCGCCGTATCTCATTGGTCTTGGGTATCAAGAAGTTACCGAAATACAACGACATAATGGCGATGAAAACCGCGGCCATCATGTAAGGCACCAGGAAACGCCAAAAGCTGATGCCGCTGCTCAGGATGGCCACAATCTCAGTGCGTGCCGCCATCTTGGAGGTGAAAAACACCACGGCAATGAAGGCGAAAAGGTGGACGAAGAGGTTTATATAATAAGGTATGGACATGACATAATAGTCGAGCACCACCCTCCCTAAAGGCGCATTGTGTCTCAGGAAGCTGTCGATGTTCTCCGACAAGTCGAAGATGATGACAACGAGAATGAGCATCGAGATGGCGAAAAAGAACGTCCCGATGTATTTCTTGAAGATATATGCGTCTATTTTTCTCATTCGATTTCATTATTGGTCCGGACCCTTCGACCCTTCGAGGGGCCTCAGGGACCGCAGGCTCAGGGACCCTCAAGGGCTATAACCTTCTCGTGACTTTGGGCAGCATCATGTCGCGCCACACGGCGAAGTCGCCCTCGATGATGTGTTTGCGGGCCTCACGCACAAGCCAGAGATAGAAGCCGATGTTGTGCAGGCTGGCAATCATGGGGCCGAGGATTTCGCCCGCGACGAAGAGATGACGCAGATAGGCCCTCGTATATTGTGCATCGACGAAAGTTTCGCCGTTGGGGTCGACGGGCGAGAAGTCCGTCTTCCATTTCTCGTTCTTTAGGTTGATGATGCCTTCGGATGTGAAAATCATGCCGTTGCGGCCATTGCGGGTGGGCATGACGCAGTCGAACATGTCGACGCCGCGTGAGATGCCCTCCAGGATGTTGGCAGGTGTGCCCACTCCCATCAAATACCTTGGCTTGTCCTTGGGCAGGATGGTGTTCACCAGCTCGATCATCTCATACATCGTCTCAGTCGGCTCGCCCACGGCCAGGCCGCCGATGGCGTTGCCCACGGCGTTCTTGGAGGCGATGTATGCCGCCGACTCCTCGCGCAAGTCGCGGTAGACGCAGCCCTGCACGATGGGGAACAAGGCCTGCTCGTAGCCGTATTTCGGCTCGGTGGCGTTGAAACGCTCGATGCAGCGGTCGAGCCAGCGGTGGGTGCGTTCCATCGAGGGCTTGGCATATTTGTAGTCAGCGGTGCCGGGCGTGCACTCGTCGAAGGCCATCATGATGTCGGCACCGATGCTGCGCTGGATGTCCATCACGTTTTCGGGGGTGAAGAGGTGGCGCGAGCCGTCGATGTGCGACTGGAAGGTGACGCCTTCTTCCTTCATCTTGCGGATGCCCGTCAGCGAAAACACCTGAAAGCCGCCGCTGTCGGTGAGGATGGGACGGTCCCAGCCGTTGAACTTATGCAAGCCTCCAGCGGCTTCGAGCACGTCCAAGCCAGGACGCAGATACAGATGATAGGTGTTGCCCAAGATAATCTGAGCCTTGGCTTCGTCGCGCACATCGCGGAGATGGCAGGCTTTGACGGTGCCCGCCGTGCCTACCGGCATGAAGATGGGGGTCTCGATGGGACCATGGTCGGTGTTCAGCACTCCCGCACGGGCGTTGCTCTTGGGGTCGTTAGAAACTATTGTGTATTTCATCCTCGCTATATTATCGCGCAAAAATAATACTTTTTTCAATGCAAGTCCTGAGATTCCCCTTCGGGGAATGGAGTATTCGTCGTTTGTTTGTAGCGGCGGCTGTAGGGCTGTCATATTATGGCAGCCAGTTATGATAGATACGGCTGCCACGGTGTGACAGCCCTACAGCCGCCGCAATTAAAAAAACAAACCGTACTCCATTCCCTTGGGAATCTCTATCGAATATTTCAACAAATAATTCTTCTACCGTTCCAACTTATTTATTATCTTTGCAAACATCAAAATCAAGCGCGTCATGCAATTCACTTTCAATTATAACAGCCTTAGTTTCATCCTCTTAATCGTTTTTGGCGTTTGCCTTGTCATCCAATTGCTCTACCATTGGGGCATTTTTTCGAAAGTCGCCTTCTACAAGCGGAATGCGCGTCCGAAGCTCAACGAGGAGCTGGAGCCCGTCTCCATCGTGCTTTGCGCCCGCGATGCCTACGAATACCTCACCGAACTGATTCCCGCCCTGCTCAGGCAGGACTATCCCGACTTCGAAATCGTCGTGGTGAACGACTGTTCCGACGACGAGACCGAGGAATACCTGAAAGACCTGGAGCGTAACGAGCCGAGGGTGAAGCCTGTGCAGCTCAAGCAGCACCTCAACTTCTTCAATGGCAAGAAATTCCCGCTCTCGATGGGCATCAAGTCGGCCAAAAACGACCTCATCGTCCTCACCGACTGCAACTGCATGCCCGTCAACGAGCAATGGCTGCGCAGCGTGGTGAACCGCTACAACACCCGCACCGAAATCGTCATCGGCTACAGTCCTTTGGTGCACAAGAAGAGTTCGCTCAACCGCATCATGCGTTTCGACACGCTGCAGAACGGTTTGCTTTACCTCTCCGCAGCCTTGGCGCATCACCCTTACATGGGCGTTGGGAAGAACCTCTCCTACCGCAAGGAGCTATTCTACAGGAACCAAGGCTTCATCTCGCACTATACCACCTCTGTCGGCGAAGACGACCTCTTCATCAACCAGACGGCCACCAAGAAAAACACCGAGGTGCTGATTGACGCCGAAAACGCCATCCTCACCACGCCCACAGGCAGTTTCCACCTCTGGATGCGGCAAAAGGCCAGCCGTTACTCCACGGTGTCGCAATACGACTCGGGGTCGAGGCTTTACCTGAGCTTGTTCTACATCTCACAATTCTTCTTCTACGCCTCCTTCATCGCCTTGATCGCCCTTTGCGCCCATCCCGCCTTCGCCATCGCCAACGGCACGGCGTTCTACATCCCGATATTGGTGATTTTCTTCCTCTTGCGTTTTGGCACACAGCTGTTTATCTACCACAAAGCCTCGAAGCGCTTGGGCGAAAAAGGGTTGTTGCCAGGCTTAATCGTCTACGATTTCCTGTTCGCCATCCTCTCGCCTTGGCAGAGGCTGATGGGCCGCATGAATGTGGGGGTGGAATAAAACGAGGCCAAGCCGCAAGCGGCCTGGCCTTTATGTCATTCTCGCATGGCAAATGCTCATATTCACGCCTTCCGCATTGCAAATTTGGAAGAACGGGGTTTTATAAACGCCTTATTTGTCATCGTAATGGCCGTAGGCCGTGAGCACTTCCACATACACCTCGGTTTCGAAGATGCGATAAACCATTCGATGTTTCTTTGTGATTTCTCGGCTCCATCTGCCTTCAGGCTTGCCTTTCAAAGGCTCCGGATGACCTAGTCCGGTTTTGGGATGCTCTTTCAACTCTTCAATAAAACGATTGGCCTTGGCAAACGCTTTTGGCTCATTTTTTCCAAGACGTTGCAAATCCGAGGCTGCTTCTGGAGAAATGATAACCTCAAATGCCATAACCATTTCGGTTTAAAAAGGCGGTTAAATCCTCGTTAGGAAGCATTCTCATACCTTCTCCTCTCGCCAACTGTTGCTCGGCTTTCTCTATCTTGGCAAAGTATTCCTCCTTGGTCATCAAGGTTGGGTCGGCCTTCTTTTGTGCAGCAAGTTTCTTCACATATTTTAGGACCTTGTTCATCAAGGTCTCGTCATCGGCAATCTCACCCATTGCGCGGTACAATTCCGCATTCAGCTCAAAAGCAGTCATAATCCCATTTCGTTTAGTTTCCGATTGCAAAGATATACAAAATAATTGAAAAATGTAATATTAATCTGTAACAAGCATTAAAAAAGCCAAGCCGCAAGCGGCCTGGCCTTTATGTCATCCTCGCATTGCAAATGCTCATATTCACGCCTTCCGAATTGCAAATTAGGAAGGACGGAAACCAGCGAAATCTATCATTTTTTGCCACATTCCGCTGATTTCTGACAGAAAACGACAGGGAGAATACGCAAAAACAGCTCGGCCAAGCCGCAAGCGGCCGGGCCGAGCCATATAAGGGGATTTCCCCAAAGGGAAACCTCAAGTATCATGCGTTCTCCGCTTAAAGCTCCGCATCCACTACCGTCCAACCGGAGGGGATGTCACTGTTCCAAGTTGCGGAAGGATGCTTGACGAAAGTGCCCGTTGACGACACTCCATCAAGCCAAGAATATCTGATCGATTCGCCAAATGGACCAACTATATCATAGCCCAAGGCTTGACTACTTACAAGATAAGTGGCAAGACACTTAACATAGTTGAGGTTGGTGCATCCATAGAACATGCATGAATAGCACCTATAAACCAGCGTCGGGGCGGGAAGCTCGGGGGCTGTCGCCAAACTGGTGCAATTCTTGAACATTTCTTCATAGCAATTCTCTGCCAGCGTCGTGGCAGGAAGATCTGGAACCGAAGTCAAGTTGGTGCAATCCATGAACATTCCACTATAGCAATTCTTTGCCAACGTGGTGGCAGGCAGTTCGGGAGCCGTCGTCAGATTGGTACAACCTAAGAACATCCTCTCATAGCAACTCTCTGCCAGCGCCGTGACGGGCAGTTCGGGAGCCGTCGTCAGATTGGTACAACCTGCGAACATCCTCTCATAGCAACGATTTGCCAGCGCCGTGGCGGGAAGCTCGGGGGCCGTCGTCAAATTGGTACAACCTACGAACATGCCGGAATAGCAACGATCTGCCAGCGTTGTGGTGGGCAACTCAGGTGCAGTGGTCAAACTGGTACATTCAGCGAACATTTCAAAATAGCATCCCTCTGCCAGCGTCGTGGCGGGCAGCTCGGGAGCCGTGGTCAGATTGGGACAAAGTGCGAATATGCCGTCATAGCAGTGCTTTGCCAGCGTTGTGGCGGGCAGTTCGATAGAATATTCGAGATGATTATAGATAGACTGATTAAACGAAAACAAACCATAGAATGCAAAGCTCGACACCGAAGTGGCCGTAGCATAGTTTTCCTTGTCGAGAAGGCTCATCACGTTGCCATAAACATAACTCTCACCCGTGCCAGAGAAAAAACTAAAAATAACATTTGACATATTATAACCGTCCGGGCCAAAATCGCCATAGCTAAGCGTTTCATTGTCGCCTCTGAACATCACCTTGTCGCCAACATTGGCGAGTGTAATGGCTGCGCCCGAGGTGTACTCGTTCCAAGTTTCGCCGTCAGTGCTATATTCCAATGTTGGGACTTGCTTCCCATATTGCGTCAAGTCTCCAGCGGTAAACGTTACCGTCGAGTTGGCAGCCTTGGCTTCAAAAGTAAGACCGGTAAATTGGGTGTTAACCACCTCAAGCGCGTTGTTCACTTTCTTAATCGCACTTCGAGAGATGAAGTCCGCACCCAACGTTGCATCGTTGGTCTTCTCGAAAACTTTGCTTTCACCGTTGTAGACCTCCAGTTTGAAGCCGTTGGCCAGCGAGCCTGCCGGCAGCATGATGGTGAAGTCGGTGGCGGTGGTGGCGTCGAGGGTCACGCCTGCGCCGCAGTCCAAGGTGATGCTGTTCGTGCCGCCCGAGGTGTAGCTCAGCGTGGGCTGTCCGTTGTTGTAGTCGGCTGCGAACACGCCGCTGAGGTGGTCGGCAGTGTTGTTGGAGGTCAGCACAAGGCGCGTCACGGTGAGGTTGTCGCCCGTCATCGGGAAGCAGATGCCGCCCAGCATGTTCTTGAAGGCCAAGGTCTGGTCGTCGGAGACCGTCATCATCGGCATGGCGCCGTTGGCGAAGCTGTTGGCTGCGTAGCTCTGCGTGGCGGGCAGGGTAATCGTGGCCGTGCCCTCGCCGGTAATGCTGTTGCCCGTTGCGGGATAGACGGCCGTGTAGGTGGGTTGGAAGAAGTCGTTGTCGTCCTCGCTGCTGAGGAAGGTGCCTTCGGTGGTGTTCTCGCCAGCGGTCAGGCGGTAGGTGGCCGTGGCGCCGTTGCCGTTGCGCACCACAATCTGGTCGCCGGCGTTCCACAGCACGTCGCTGCCCACGAGGTGGGTGCGGCCGCCGTTGCCTTGGTTGGCCTCAACAGTGGCGAGGAAGCCGTTCTCGGGCACGTTGCCCTGCGGCTTGTTATCTTTCTTGCACGAGGCCAGAGCCAAAACGGCCACGGTGCAGAGGGTCATGAGTCTGATGATGTTTCTTTTCATTGTTGTTGTTGAGTGTTTTTTTGTTCTGTTTTTCGTTTTGCTAAAGGATTATTGTTCATTCCACTTTGCGCAGCTCGAGGAACTGGTACATGCGCTGGTCGAGTTGGCGGTTCTGCTTCACCTTGGAGGGTGGCATCTGCTGCCCGATGTTGTTTTCGGGGCCGTTTGTCGAGCCACTCGCCGCGTAGTGCATGTTGAGGTCCATTTCGGAGCTGTCACGGTTGCCACCCCCGAAGATGAGGAACAGCAAGGGCAGCAACAGGGCGAGCAACAGGCCTAATATCACCTGCTCCCTCTGGATTTGGTTTCCTTGTGCACGCATAATCAATTAAGGATTAGGCCCAGTCGAAGCCCGTTGTGGTGACGCCTTCAGTGCTGTTGCCGTGCATGGTCGAGGCGCAGAGCACCGTTGAGGTTTCCAAATGGATGCATTCCGCCCGGGGTGGCAGGTAGGTTTGCCTTTTCAGGCTGCTTTCGTTTTGTTTCATCTTTTGTTTGTGTTTGTTTTAATTAATTGTTACACAATAGGTTAACTACATTTCTTTTCACACCAAACAAAAGAAGCGTGGGTGCTTTATTTCGCATCTCACTTGAAGGTCCTGGAAACTACCTGAAATATAGAATGTAAAAAAAACAGCCCACGCATAACGCGTGAAGTTGTTATACAACCTCCCATATTCGTTTTCTTGAAAATTTTCCAGGTTCTCAAGTGAAAGGAAGCATAACGCTCCTATTGTTCATCATGTCTGTCGACAGCCATTGTCCCAAGCGGAAAAGCAGATAATGCAAGCTTTTTAAGATAAAAAAGCGAGCAAACACATTAAAATATTAATAGGCTTGAAATCAGAATGGCGTATCAAATCATCGTCCAGAAAAACGAGCCAGACGATTATGGCTAATACGCATTTTGTGAGCAGACGACTTTATCCCTTGATTTGCACCGCAAACCCTTCGTCGATGAGCGGCTGCACCAAGGCCCGCATTTCGTCGACGGTGAATTTTTGCAGGCCTTCCTCGGGCGTGGGGCGGTCGATGGTGTAGACCATCACTTCGCGTGGCTTCAGCTGGCGCACGATGTGCATCCAGCCGTTGAGCACCTCGGGGCTTGACGAGTCGAAGTCCTTGCTCTTCAGGAACATGGTTTGCAGGATGAAATCGCCGCCGAATTGTTTCAGGGCCTCCACCACTCTACCGATGTCGTAGCCTGGGGCGGGGTGGTTGATTTTTTCAATCAGCGCGTTGGTCGGGGCGTCGATTTTCATTGTGGGGTTGTCGACCTTGCGCAAGGCATTGAACACCTCGGGCAGGTGCACCCGCGTGGCATTGGAGAGCACCGTCACCTTGGAATGGGGATAATACCGGTCGCGGAGGCGAAGGGTGTCGTCAATGATTTGCGGGAACTCAGGGTTGAGGGTCGGCTCGCCGTCGCCGCTGAAGGTGATGGAGTCGATGCGGATGCCGTCGGCTTGGCATTGCTTCAGTTTGGCTTCCAAGGCGGTGCGCACCCTTTCGGCGGAAGGCAGCTGGGTGTCGTTGCGGCCATCCTTGTTCCAGCCACATTCGCAATAGATGCAGTCGAAAGAGCAGATTTTTCCTTTTTCAGGCAACAGGTTGATCCCTAATGAGCTACCGAGACGGCGGCTATGGATGGGACCGAAGACGGTTTCTTCTCTTATCATCATTATTTCTTTTTAATCACAAAACCCTCAAAACTAGCAAAACTTTAACTAGTGGTGGGAAAGCAGCCAACCGGCCTGCTTTCCGGCGGCATCCCAGTTGGGTGCCGCCCACTTTTCGCCTTGGTTTTGTCGGTTTTGAAGGTTTTGTGACCCAATGGTTATTTTGCGTACTGCACAGCTCTCGTTTCGCGGATGACCGTAATCTTAATCTGGCCCGGGTAGGTCATTTCGGTCTGGATTTTCTTTGAGAGGTCGTAGGCGATGCGGTCGGCGTCTTGGTCGCTCACCTTGTCGGCACCCACGATGACGCGCAGCTCGCGGCCGGCTTGGATGGCGTAGGTCTTTACCACACCTTGGTACGACATGGCCATCTCCTCCAACTTGTTGAGGCGTTGGATGTAGGCTTCCACCACCTCGCGGCGGGCGCCGGGGCGGGCGCCTGAGATGGCGTCGCACACCTGGACGATGGGCGAAATCAGGTTGTCCATCTCGATTTCCTCGTGGTGGGCGCCGATGGCGTTGCAGATGTCGGGTTTCTCCTTGAGGCGCTCGGCGACCTTCATACCGAGGATGGCGTGCGGCAGCTCTTCCTCGTTCTCGGCCACCTTACCGATGTCGTGCAAGAGGCCGGCGCGCTTGGCGGCTTTCACGTTGAGGCCGAGTTCGGCGGCCATGGTGGCGCAGAGCTTGGCGGTCTCGATGGAGTGCTGCAGCAGGTTCTGGCCGTAGGAGGTGCGGTACTTCATGCGGCCGATCATCTTAATCAGCTCGGGGTGGAGGTTGTGGATGCCGAGGTCGATGGAGGTGCGCTTGCCGATTTCCATGATTTCCTGGTCCACTTGTTTTTCCACCTTATGCACCACCTCTTCGATGCGGGCGGGGTGGATGCGGCCGTCGACGACGAGCTTCTGCAGGGAGAGGCGTGCGATTTCGCGGCGGATGGGGTCAAAGCCGGAGATGAGGATGGCGTCCGGGCTGTCGTCGATGATGATTTCGACGCCGGTGAGCGACTCGAGGGTGCGGATATTGCGCCCTTCGCGGCCGATGATGCGGCCCTTGATTTCGTCGTTCTCGATGTTGAACACGCTGACGGTATTCTCGATGGCTGTCTCCGAAGCCGTGCGTTGGATGGTCTCCAGCACGATCTTCTTTGCTGTTTGTGCGGCGCTCATCTTGGCTTCCTCGGTGACCTCCTTCACGTAGACCATGGCGTCAGCCTGGGCCTCTTCCTTGATGAGTTCCACGAGTTGAGCCTTGGCTTCCTTGGCCGAGAGGCCGGAGATGGTCTCCAGTTTCTGGGTCTCTTCGTTATAGATGCGGTCGAGGTCAGCCTTCTTCTTGTTAAAGGTCTCGATTTGGCCTTCCAGTTTCTGTTGGGTGGCTTGCACTTCCTTGCTCTTGCGCTGAGCCTCTTCCATCTTCTTGTTGGCGTCTTGTTTCAGTTGGTTGACGCGGTTTTCGGCGCTGGCCAGCTCGCGTTTGCGTTCGTCGCAGGCCTTTTCGTGTTCGTCTTTCATCTGGAGGAACTTCTCCTTGGCTTGCAGGATGCGTTCTTTCTTGATGACTTCAGCCTTTTCCTTGGCCTCTTCGAGCAGGGCCATTTGTTCTTTGAGGACGGCTTTCTTGAGCAGGGTGGACGTGATAAGGTAACCAACCGCAAGGCCCACGACCAAGGCCACTACGCCGATGATAATCATTGTTGAATTGATGGTGAGTAATAACATTTTAACTCTGTTTTTACCCGAAAAAGGAGGAAGAAAAAAAGAAACTGCCTGCTCAAAGGGATATGCGTAAACCCCTAAATAATACGCTTATGGCCACCGCGTTGCGCAAACGTCCACCGGCACCAAAGTGCTTCCCCGAAGGGAATGAGGCCTGTTTTTGCAGAGCGCGAGTAGACCGGTTGATGTGTTGATACTGTTGAGTTTACCAATGCGCCGAACAGGCAGTCCCAGTTTTCAAAGAACATGCTGCGTCATGCAGCTTATGCTTGTTCACTCAGTAAGTCGTTGACACCTTGCAGCTTGCGTTCCAAATCCTGATTGCGGTAAGTCAACTCAGCATCCATCTTCACGACGGAGGTGGCGAATTGCAAGGCGGTCATCGAGAGCAGGTCCTGCACGTCTTTGTAGGCATAATGCTTCGTGTAGAACTTAATCCTCTCGTTGATGAGGTTGCCGGCCTTGCGGACCTTTTCTTCGTCAGCGCGGGCCACCGACAGTCGGTAGGGCCTATCCAACAGGGTGATATTGATTGTGATCTCATCCATCGTCGCCGACGAGCAATTATTTGAATTATTCCTTACTGTTCAAAATCGAAACGCACCGGTCAATCTCCCTCACCAACTCCTTAATGAGTTTTCTACTTTCTTCTATCTCTCCCTCGTTGTCGAGTGCGTTAACAATTGTAGATTTATTTATTTTGTCCTGCAACTCCGTTGTCGACTGGCGCAGCGCCAGGTTTTCCTGTTCCAACGCTGCGTTTTCCTCGACAAGCCGTTTGTTTTCCACCGCCAACTTGTGTTTCTCATCCAGCAATTTCCGCAATTTCAGTTCGATCTCGGATACTATGATGCTCAAATCGGCCATGTCACAATCGGTCTTGGAATTGTGGCACAAAAATACGCAATTCTACGATACTATGCCGTTTTTTCAAGAAAAATTTTCCTCATTTGGCGTAACAAGGCGAAAAATGTCCTACTTTTATGGCTTTAAAAACTGTATTCCAATGATGAATATCAAGCATTTTTTTATGATTGCACTGACCACACTTTTGGCTTCTTGTGCCCCCAAGGAAACCACCCTGACCATTATCGAGACCACTGACACCCACGGGCGTTACGACGAATTTGCCAACGACGCCCACGTCATCAAGCAGATGAAAGCGCAGCTCGGCGACAAGCTGATTTTGCTCGACAACGGCGACGACATACAAGGCACGCCGTTCCAATATTGCTCCAACCAGGACGCCGAGCACCCCAACCTCGTCTCCGAGGTGCTGAATTACCTTTCATACGATGCCGTAGGCGTGGGCAACCACGACATTGAGGCGGGACGGAAGGTGTTCGACAGGCTCTATTCCGAGGTCAAGATGCCCGTCGTCTGCGCCAACGTCATCGACGAAGCCACAGGCGAGCCTTATTTTACACCTTATATAATATTAGAGCGCGACGGCTACAAAATCGCCGTGCTCGGCCTGCTGACGCCTTACGTAGTCACCTGGGTACCCGACAGGTTGCGCCCCGGGCTGCGCTTCGAGCAACTCGAAGCCGCTGCCGAAAAATGGGCGAAAGTCATCCACGACAAGGAGCATCCCGATTTGATGATTGGCCTGTTCCACTCAGGCTGGGAGCCACAGGCGCAAAACCTGCCTGAAGACCATCCGCTGGGGCGTGAAAACGCCACGAAATGGGTGGCGGAGCACGTGGCAGGCTTCGACTTGATATTCTATGGCCACGACCATCGCGACCGCGTCGAAAAGGTGACGAACCCCGATGGCGAGCCAGTGTATGTACTCAACTCGGGGCACCGCGCCCACAACCTGGCCTTGGCCGAAGTGACCTTAAAGAAAGGTCAGAAGCCGGTCATCAGCGTGGAATTGGTGACCACCGACGGCAACGAAGAGGATGCCGACTACCTCGCCATGCTGCAGCCTTATCTCGACCGTGCCGAAGCCTACCAAAACGAAGAGGTGGCGGAGCTGCCCGTCAGCATCAGCAGCGACGAGGCCTTCGACGGGCCGTGCCTCTGGGTCGACGAGATTCACCGCTGCCAGCTGGAAACCGTCGAGGCCGAAGGCGTCCACGCCGACATCTCGATGGCGGCACCGCTCAGCACAGGGCGGTCCATTCAAGCGGGAACGCTGAAAATCAAGGACTTCTTCACTTGGTATCCCTTCGAGAACTCGCTGGCAGTCATGGCCATGACGGGCAAGGAGGTAAAAGACTTCCTCGAATATGCCTACGAGATGAAAAAACCGATTTATAACTTCGACTGCGCAGCGGGCATCCTCTATGAGGTGACCGACGCAAACCCCATGGGCGAGCGCATTAACATCCTCGGCATGGCCGATGGAACGCCCTTCGACATGGAAAAGACCTACAACGTGGTGATGAACTCCTACCGCTCGATGGGCGGCGGCAACCACCTCATCAACGGCATCGGCTGGGCACAGGAAGACATCAAAAACCATGTGGTGTGGCAAAGCGACCGCGACCTGCGCTCCCTCTTCATCGACTGGGCCAGGAAAAAAGGTGTTTTGGACTCTGAACCTTTGAACTGCTGGAAAATCAAATAATCACAAAACCGACAAAACTAACAAAACCCAATGAAAGAAGTGTGGCGGCACGCAACTGCTTGCCGCCAGAAAGCGGGCC
>CADAPW010000041.1 GCA_902789915.1 uncultured Bacteroidia bacterium
ACATAAAAGCCTTGCGGCAAGGTGAGTTTGAAACCGAATCGGTTGGCGATGACATTGGCGATGTTGTCGTCCTTGGTGGCACGGAACACATTCATGATGTGCTCACGTTCCACCTTGTCGAACCATTGCTGGTAGACCTCTTTCTGGGCATCGAACAGCTCGACCCACGAGGTAATGTCCGGGGCACTGATTTTGATGTAGCGCTGCGGTGCCGCCCATAGGTCTTCGGCGGTTTCGGCAGAGGCCTTCTCCAGACTGGGGTTGATATCAACCTCGATGATGTTCTTGTGTTTCTTGAACATGTCGGAGAATCCGGACAAAGTAATGTGAGCCAATTCGTTACGCGACTCAGGCTGTGGCAGCCCATACTGGTAGTCGAGGAAGAAATGGCGGAGCGAGTCGCCGATGCGTCCGTTCCATTGGTCGATGTTTTGGGTGACGACCAAGATTTCCGAGGTGCCACCCACAGAGCGGTCTTTCTTGTTGGTGCGGCTGTTGTCGCCGCAAGCCGTCATGAGGCAGGCCAACATGACGTGACGACGATGCATAGTTTGATGTTGTTTTTCATGTTGAATTATTTTTTGATTTTGAGCTTTTTGCCTACTATAACATTGTTGCTTTTCAGGTTATTCCACTTCTTGATGTCGTTGACGGTGCAGCCGTATTTCCTTGAGATGGAGCTGAGGGTCTCCCCTTTCTTCACCGTGTGCGTCTTGGTTGTTGCCTGGCTTCCGCCGCCACCCTTCTTGGGCGTGCTCTTGCCCACTTGCGCCATCGGAGCA
Organism: uncultured Bacteroidia bacterium; assembly: GCA_902789915.1. GTDB lineage: Bacteria > Bacteroidota > Bacteroidia > Bacteroidales > F082 > Limimorpha. The sequence goes on from CADAPW010000041.1 coordinate 783, forward strand.
CCCGAACGGTAAATTTTCAGTTTCTGCCCCACGGTGATGGTGTCGCGCTTCAGGCGGTTCCAATTCTTGATGTTTGACACGGTGACATGGTATTTTTTGGCGATGCTGCCCAAGCTCTCGCCTTTTTTCACCACATGGGTGACGCAGTCGCTGACGGCCTCCACCTTCTCTTCGATAATCTCACGGGCTTTTTCGGCTTTGCTGGTATACGAATAGATGCTATCCTCCAGCTGCACAAAGCGCAGGCTGTATTTCATCGGAAGGCGCAAGGCACAGGGAAAGTCCTTCGAAGCCGGGATGATACGCTTGGTGTATTGCGGGTTAAAGAAGACGATGTCCTGCATGGGAACGCCGATGCATTCGTTGATTTGGTCGAAGCCCACGCGCTGGTTCACCATCACCGTGTCGGTGCCATGCAGCAACAGGCCTGGGTTGATAGGATAGATGTTATGCTCGGTGGCGTAGTTCATCAGATAAGTGACAGCGATGAATGCAGGCACGTAGCCACGGGTTTCCTTGGGCAGATAAGGCCAGATGGCCCAGTAGTTTTTCACGCCGCCGGCACGGATGATGGCCTTGTTGACAGTACCTGGGCCTGAGTTGTAGGCCGCCAGCACAAGGAACCAATCCTCATAGCGGGCATAGAGGCTTTGCAAGTATTGGCAGGCCGCCACAGTCTCTTTCATCGGGTCGTAACGCTCATCGAGCAGCGAGGTGACACGCAAGCCGTAGTCCTTGCCCGTACCCAACATGAACTGCCACAAGCCTTTGGCGCCCACCCTTGACCCTGCTGTGGGGTTCAGCGCCGACTCCACCATGGCAAGGTATTTCAGTTCGAGCGGCAGGTTGTATTTGGCCAGATATTCCTCAAACATCGGAAAATAGACATAGGAAAGGCCCAACATGCGGCTCGACTGCTGCCGACGACGGTTGGCATAAAGGTCGATGAACGACTTCACATGGGTGTTGAAAGTCAAGGGAATGGTGGTCTCCCTCGCCAAGGCCTCAATGCGTTTCTGGTAGACGGTATCGTCAAAGACTGGGATTTCGTCCTTGCCATAATCGTAAATGTTCATCACGGCCGTGTCGATGTCGAGATAGACATCCTTGAAATAGCTGATGTTGCTCACCAAATCCAACATTTCCATCACCGCTGACTCGTCAACGACTGCCTTTCCGGAGTTCAAATCCTTGATTTCCTGTTCATTGAGTTCAACCTCAAGGCTGTCTGGCTCAGTATATTCGGGGTCGTTGGCTTGAGCGAAAAGTGTGGCAAAGGGGAAAAGAAAAAAAACGATGAGATAGGCGTATTTCATTGGGTGATGCTGTATTTTTGTGAATTGTTAATACCTCTTTTTAGAAGCGAACGCAAAATTAGGAAAAATCATATATTAAACGTGAAAAAAAACTATTTTTGTGGCCTCAAAGAAACAAAAACACTTATGGAAAACGAAAGAAGTGTCGACAAACTCGCCAACTATATCATCAAGTTAGGTGCATTGGCAGCCATGATCGCCGTTTGCTGTATCTTTAAGAATGTCCTGATTTACATCCTTATCGCCGTTGTGGTTTCCCTGATTGGGCAACCGATAATGAGATTATTAGGAAAAATCCGCATCAAGAAGTTTCATATCCCCGACTGGATTTCGGCATTACTGACCATTCTCATCATCATAGCGTTACTGGCATTAATCATCACCGTAATGATTCCTATGGTAACAAACATCATCAGTGATGCCTCGGCTGCGACCGACACAAGTGTCTCGGCAAAGAGTTGGATGGAAGGGGTCAACCAATGGTTGATTGGCGTGTTTCCCGGTCTCGGCGAAGATTTCAATTTGATTTCCGTCTTGATGAAAAAAATCTCGGAATTGGTGAGTTTTAATGGCGTGACGGGCTTTGTGGGTTCGTTGGCAAGTGTGGTCGTCGACATTTTCGTAGGGTTATTCACCGTGTCGTTCATCTCGTTCTTCTTCCTGAAAGACCCCACTTTGTTTTCGAGAATCGTCTGCGCATTGGTGCCTGACAGGATTGAGCAAACGATGAGTCAGACCTTGGGCGAAATCAAGCAGTTGCTTTCTCGCTATTTTGTGGGCTTGGTATTGGAGATGCTGGGCGTTGCCTTGCTCGACTTCTTGGGCATTTGGCTCATTGCTCGGCTCGATGTCAGCTACGCCATTGGCATTGCTGTCATCGCAGGCATCTTGAATATCATCCCCTATATCGGACCGATTATCGGCGAAGCTATCGGCGCCATCTTGGGTATGATTCTGAAGGTCGGCATAGGCACCGGCCTGGATGTGAACGTATGGATCTTTGGACTCATCGTCTTGGCAATCATGTTAGGAGTCCAGTTGATTGACAATTTCGTCTTCCAGCCGTTGATATATTCCACGAGTATCAAAGCACATCCGCTTGAAATCTTCATCGTCTTCCTCATGGCGGGTCATATCGGTGGAGTGGTGGGCATGTTGGTGGCCATTCCGGCCTACACGGTGGTACGCGTCATCGCCATGCGCTTTTTCTACCGTTTCAAACCCATTCAACGGCTAATACCCGATTTGAGAGAAGAGGATAAAATGATTGAGGAGACAGAAGTTTAAATTTCTGCTATTTTCCGTTCAAAAGGGGGTGCTTACCTTAGACTAGGCTTACCCATGGGTTAGTCTTGGGTTAGTCTTGGGTTAGTCTTGGGTAAAATGAGCAAATGGTGCTCACAATCGTCCTGTTGTGATGATTTTTTGATAAGCCAAACGTGCATTGCCATCCAAAAGATAGATAATGCCACAGTATTGGTAGCCATGTTTTTCCAAGCCTTTCCGCATGATGACATTGGCCTCGTGCGTATCGATGCGAATATTGGAGACTCGATTCTCGCAATAGTCCAAAAGGGCATCCAAGATGCCGTGTGAGTCGGGCGTGCTGGCGATGCGGTGGATGACGTGATAAGGCTCATCGTCAAGCCATTGGCCGTCGTAAATCTTGTTGTACGTCACTTCGGGGCTGGGCAACAGGGCAAAAGTGCCGACAATCTCTCCAGCCTCATTGAGCATCACATGGCTGCCGCCCAATTCGATGTCTTTCCTAAACATATCATCACGGGGATAGCCGTCGGGCCACTGATACACATTGCCATAGCTACGCATTATCGCGCGGGCTTGGTCACGAAGGTTGAGGATGGTCGGCAGGTCGGCCAAAATGGATTTGCGGATAGTGTAGCTCATTTTTGGCCCAATTCAAAGATGGTCAAATCAGCCACAGTCATATCCACCACTTGAATCAAGTCCTGCGGGTTGAGCTTGAACTGCAACCCTCTCACCCCTGCGCTGACATAGATGTAATCAAACAATTCGCAGGTCTCATGGATGAATGTCGGGAACTGTTTCTTCATGCCCACGGGTGAGCAGCCGCCACGAATGTAGCCCGTCAGGGGCAATAGTTCCTTCATCGGGATGAGGTCGCAACTCTTGTTGCCTGTGGCCTTGGCGGTCTTCTTCAGGTCGAGTTCGTCGTTGCCCGGGATGACGCAGACGAAATACCCGATTTTGTCGCCTTTCAGCACCAAGGTCTTGAACACTTGGTCGATGTCCTCGCCCAGCTGGTCGGCGATATGCTGCGCCCCGAGGTCGTTCTCATCCACCTCGTAGGGAATCAGCTCATACGCAATCCCTTTTGAGTCAAGGATGCGGCAAGCGTTGGTCTTGTTGATTTTTTCTTTGGGCATGGGTTACTTCCTATTCTCCTCTACCCACTTCCGTGCATTCACAAACGCCTCCATCCAAGGCGAGACTTCGTCGTTCTTGCGCTCGTCGGGATAGTAAGCCCACTGCCAAGGCAGGAAGGCTCTTTCGAGGTGCGGCATCATGGCGAGATGACGACCATCGTTGGAGCAGACCGCTGCCGTCGACCAGTCGCTACCATTGGGGTTGCCCGGGTATTCGTCCTGACCGTATGTCATCACGATCTTGTACTTGTCGCGATAGCAGGGGAAGTAGAAGCGGCCCTCGCCATGGGCAATCCACACGCCGAGACGGTGACCTGAAAGCGACTTCAACATCACGCTCTCGTTCTGGGCAATCTCCACATTGAGGAAGCCCGACTCGAACTTGTGCGAGTCGTTGTGCATCATCACGGGGTGCTCCTCATGGTCGGGATAGAGCAGGCCAAGTTCCATCATCACCTGACAGCCGTTGCAGACACCGAGGCTCAACGTGTCCTCACGGGCGTAGAAGTCATCAAGGGCTTTCTTGGCTTTCTTATTATAAAGGAAGGCCCCTGCCCAACCTTTGGCCGAGCCGAGCACGTCGGAATTGGAGAAGCCACCCACAAAGACAATCATGTTCACGTCCTTAAGGTCTTCACGGCCAGAAGCCAAATCCGTCATAGTGACATCTTTCACGTCGAAGCCAGCGAGATAAAGGGCGTAAGCCATTTCACGGTCGCACTGGCAGCCTTTCTCACGGATGATGGCCGCATTGATGCCCGACGGCTCGCGGCGGTGCATGTTGATACCGAGGCTGGCGGCAGTACCCGTGAAGTTACGGCCGAAGCTATAGTGCAAGTATTGTTTCTTGTAGTTCATGAAACGCTCCATGGCCTTCCTCGGGCCGCTCTGTTTGCGGTCGAGGAGGTAGGACGACTTGTACCAAGTGTCGCGCAGGGTGTCGATGTCGAAGATATAATTGTGTTCGTTGTGGATGATGGTAATCTGCCTCTTGGCTGTGGGCTTGCCAATGACCTTGAAGGCGATACCCAATTCGCGCAACATACGATTGGCGATGCCGTCGTTTGACACTTGGATGACTACCGAGGGCTTCTCGCAGAAGAGCACCGAAATCAAATCATCTTTGGCAAAAGCCTCAAGGTTGAGGTTCATGCCGTAGGTGCTGTTAGCGAAGTTCATCTCCAACAAAGTGGTAATCAAGCCGCCCGCCGACACATCGTGACCCGCCAAAACGAGATTGCTCTCGATGAGTTTCTGGATGGCATTGAAGCACTTCTTGAAGTAGTTAACACTCTTCACATCAGGTGTCGTCTGACCGACGGCATCGATGGCTTGGGCGAAACTGCTGCCACCAAGTTCAAAGCCATCTTTCGAGAAGTCGATGTAAAGGAGTTCCGTATTCTCGTCGGCCTTCATCACGGGGCGAACGACTTGACGAATGTTCGACACCTCGCCTGCAGCGGAGACGATGACCGTTCCAGGAGCGACCACCTTCTCGCCATCGGGGTATTTCTGCGTCATGGAGAGACTGTCCTTGCCCGTCGGCACGTTGATGCCTAAAGCGACGCAATAGTCACTCAAGGCTTTCACGGCTTCATAGAGACGCGCGGTCTCGCCTTCTTGTTTTGCAGGCCACATCCAGTTGGCACTCAGCGAGATGCCTTCGAGGTTGCCTTCGATTGGTGCCCAAAGGATGTTGGTCAAAGCCTCGGAAACCGACAGACGCGAGGCAGCGGCGGGGTTAATCAAACCCGCAATCGGGGCATGACCCAAGGCCGTGGCGATGCCACGCTTGCCGTTGTAGTCCAAAGCACTGATGCCAAGGTTGCTCAAAGGCAGCTGTATTTCACCGACACATTGCTGCTGTGCCACACGACCCGTCACGGAGCGGTCCACCTTGTTGGTAAGCCAATCCTTGCAGGCTACGGCTTCGAGTTGCAGCACGCGGTCAAGGTATTTATGTATATCTCGCTTGGTATAACTTATCTTCTTGAAATGGTAGGGCTTGGTCGTGTCGTTCAACACCGTCTTGGGTGCGCTGCCGAAGAAGTCAGAGATGGCCAAGTCGATGGGAGCCTTGCCTTTCTTGCGGACGAAACGCAGACGGGCATCACCCGTCACCTCACCTACTTCGTAATATGGGGCACGCTCACGCTCAGCAGTCTCCTTGATAATGTCCTTGTCTTTCTTATTGACCAACAAGCCCATACGCTCCTGTGATTCGTTGCCGATGATTTCCTTGTCGGACAGCGTCGGGTCGCCCACAGGCAGGTTGTCCACATACACCACACCGCCAGCGTCTTCTATCAACTCGCTAAGGCAGTTCAGGTGACCGCCCGCACCGTGGTCGTGGATACTGCGGATGGGATTGTGGTCGCTCTCAGCCATGGCACGGATGACATTGCTGACGCGCTTCTGCATTTCTGGGTTAGCACGCTGCACGGCGTTTAGCTCGATGGCGTTGCTATATTGTCCTGTATCGACACTCGAAACGGCACCACCACCCATACCGATGCGGTAGTTGTCGCCACCAAGGACGATGATGACATCGCCCTCCTCGGGTTCCAGCTTCTTGGCATCCTGTTTCTTGGCGAAGCCAATGCCTCCAGCCAGCATGATGACCTTGTCGTATCCCAGTTTTTGCTCTTCGCTATGTTCAAAAGTCAAAAGGCTGCCGTTGATGAGCGGTTGGCCAAACTTGTTGCCAAAGTCAGAAGCGCCATTGGAGGCTTTGATGAGAATCTCCTCCGGGGTTTGATAGAGCCATTTGCGCGGCTCGATGTCCTTCTCCCAGTCGCGGCCTTCTTCGGTACGCGGATAGGAAGTCATATAGACGGCAGTACCCGCCAAAGGCAAGCTGCCCTGACCGCCTGCCAGACGGTCACGGATCTCACCGCCGCTACCCGTTGCTGCGCCATTGAACGGCTCAACGGTGGTCGGGAAATTATGTGTCTCGGCTTTCAGCGAAATCACCGTTTCGATGGGCTTGATTTGGAAGGCTGAAGGCTTATTAGGCTCTGCCGGAGCAAACTGTTCCACCTTCGGACCGAGGATGAAAGCCACATTATCCTTGTAAGCTGACACAAGCTTGTTCGGGTTCTCCTTCGAGGTCCTCTTGATGAGGGCGAAGAGCGTGTTGGGCATCTTCTTTCCGTCGATGATGAAGGTGCCGTTGAAAATCTTGTGTCGGCAGTGCTCCGAGTTCACTTGGGCGAAGCCATACACCTCGCTGTCAGTCAGTTTTCGTCCAATCTTTGCGGATATGCCTTTCAGGTAATCCATCTCCTCTGCGCTCAGTGCCAGACCTTCCTGCTGGTTGTAGGTCTCGATGTCGTCGATATATTTCAACGGCTCAGGCTTGCGGTCGATGGCAAACACGTTCTGGTCGAGGTCCTTGTAGCGGTTTTGCAGCATCAGGTCGTAGGGTGCGTTTTTCGACTCCACACGGAAGAATTCTTCGATGCGAACGATGCCCTTGACGCCCATATTTTGGGTTATCTCGACGGCGTTGGTGCTCCAAGGCGTAATCATCTCGCGGCGCGGACCGACGAAACAGCCCTTCACGGTATCTTTTTCAATGCGTTTGGCATTGCCAAAGAGCCACATGAGTTTGGAAATCGTTTCCTGGGAAAGTTCCGTTTTGGAATCAACAGCGATAATTCGTTGATTATCAGGTTGAAAAAAGGAAATCATAAGCGCAAAGATTTATGCGGCAAAGATAGGGTTTTTATTGCAAAGATTTTCGAATTAATGCTGATTATTTTTTTGACAGTGGCAATCTCCAAAAACCGCAACATAACCGCAATATCTCTATTCCCGAATCGTATTCCCCACGTTGATCAGATGGTCGGCGATGCGTTCCGCGTTTTGCGCCAAGGAAAGGTATTCTGCTCCGACCTGTGGCGTACATTCGCCATTGACAAGTCGTTGGATGTGATTGCGCTCCATCTTTTTGGTCAGGTTGTCGATTTCCTCTTCAACCATGTAGGCGCGCTCCAAAGCATTGTTGTCATTGTCGCGATAAGCCTGCTGGATTTCTTCGTACAAAGTATTGATATACCTTTCCATCTGCTTTATCTCCTTCACCGCTTCTGCCGAAAACCTGGCATTTTGAGCCTTGAGGCTGTCGGCATATTCCACAATATTCTCGGCATAGTCGCCAATGCGTTCCAAGTCGCTCACACTACGGATGCTTGCGTTCAAGAACTGGTTGTCGAACTTGCCGAGCGGCTTGTCCGACAAGAGCACCATATAGCGCAAGAGTTCGGCATTGAGAAAATTAAGCTCTTGCTCGGTTTTGGCAAACTTTTCGGCCTCGCCGAAATCCATGGTGGTCACAATGTTGATTGACCGCTTGAAGTTTTCCATCGCCAGACGCGCCATGTTCTCAATCTCCGCTTTCAGTTGTTTCACAGCCAAAGCGGGGGTCGCCAACATCGAATCGTCAAGGAAATGCAGATGGAACTTGTCATCTTTATGGTCATAAACATGGTCGGGAATGATGCGGCAAACCAAGAGGACCAATGCTTCTGTCATAGGCAGGGCCACCAATGTGGTGCAGACGTTGAAAACCGTGTGGAACATAGCCAACTGCACCTGTGGAGCGTGTGGAAACAGGATTTCAAACACCCTCCCAAAGCTCCAATCCCCTTTGGTGAAAAGATGTAACAGCAGGGCGATAAGCAGAAAAAGCAACACGCCCATCACATTGAAAAACAGATGGATGAGCGCTGTTCGTTTGGCATTTCGGCCGCTGGTCATGCCCGCCATGATGGCCACCACGCACGAGCCGATGTTGGAACCCATGGTGAGGTAGATGCCTTGATTGAGCGAGAGCAGTCCCGCCACGACCATTGTGATGGCAATGGAAGTGAGCACCGAAGAGGATTGAATGATGGCAGTGAGCAGTGCCCCTAAGAACACTATCAGCAGCGGATTCTTGATGCTGGCTAGGAATTGCTTCACCGAATCGAGCGCGGCGAAATCGTCCATGGCGTTCGACATCATGCCGAGGCCTACAAACAGAATACCGAAGCCTGTCAGGATGCCACCCGTGTGCTTCCACGACTCCCGTTTTGCGAACATCAAGATAAAGGCGCCAACGCCAGCAAGGGAAGAGAACATGACGGTGGTGGAAATGCCATTACCGCCTAACATGCCAAGAGCCACCAACTGCGCCGTCACAGTAGTGCCGATATTGGCTCCGTAAATGACCGTGGCAGCCTGTGCCAGCGACATGATGCCGACATTCACGAAGCCGATGACCATCACCGTCACGGCTCCCGAACTTTGTATGGCCGCCGTACCGAGGGCACCAATGCCCACACCAGTCCATTTGCTCCCGCCCACTCGGGCAAAGAGCTGTTTCAGCCGCTTGCTACCTGCGCTTTCAAGATGCGAACTCATCAAGTGGCAAGCCATCAGGAAAACCCCGATGCCGGCTGCCAGAGTAAGGATTGCAGTAATAATACCGATTGCATTCATAGGTTAATTTAAGACCAAGCCCATCAAGACGAGCATAAAGACGTAGCCATATTTCCTAAGTGCTTCAAACATGGTGAAAAAACATCCACTATATTATAATAACGATAGTTTCAGTTTCTTATTGCCTTAGTATATATTATTATGCCATTTGCCACGAAACTCGCTACGCACCAACAATTTTCAATTAGCTTTTTTGGCACCAGTATAAAAGCAAAAATTCCGAACACAAAAACTGCATTCGGAATTGTTTTGTCAGAAGCAAGTCAAGCTTCTTACTTCACCAGAACCTTTTTCACCTCATTTCCTGCTTTCACAAAGTAAAAACCGCTTGGAAGCTCTTTCACGTTAAGGGTCTGTTTATCATCAACAAACAAGGTCTTCACGGTGCGACCCATCATATCGACAATGGTCACGAGGCCTTCGGCTTCGATGGTGAGGATTTCCGAAACAGGATTGGGGTAAACGACCATAGTGGCAGTTTCGGCCTCCACGACGCCCACGTTGCCGCAATCGTCATAAAGTTGGATGCCTTCCCATTCCTCGTCGGCTTCGAATGCTTCTATGCAGTTGCATGGCACCACGATTTGCACATGGTCGTTGATGTCGGCCAAGGCATCCTCCCAAAGGAAAAACGGCTCGGTGTCATGAATGAAGATGTAGTCGAGATTGGGGCAGGAGCTGAAAGCGTTCGAGTTGATTTGTTTCATGCCCTCAGGAAGGTCTATGACTTCGAGAAGCGGGCATTCAGCAAACGCATGGAAACCGATGTTCACGATATTAACGGGCAAGGTGACGCTAGTGAGGTTAGTACAACCGTAGAAAGCTTCGCTGCCGATGTAAGTCACCCTATAGGTCCCCCCGTTGACGGTCTCCATTGCGGGGACGACGATGTCGCCGGAATAAGTATTTGGGTAGTCGTTGTTTACCACGATAAGGGTGGTCTCGCCGCATCCTCCTCCTGGGTCCTGATGCGTAACTTTGCGGTAATAGATGCCATTGACATAGTAGTCATAGGCGAATGCATCTTGGCAGAACAACACGAGTGCCAAAGTCAAAATTGAAAAAATAAATGTTCGTCTCATACTTGAAATTATTTGAATTTTGTTTATATTAGGCAAGAACAATTCTTAAAAGCACAGCAAAATGCACTTCATTTTTATTATTAGTTGCCAAAAACATGAAATCATAACGGCACAATGCCATTATTTGGAAAAAAACGAAAACGAGTTATTATTCGCCTAGACTTTGCAACTAACTTTGCAAAAGACACTCAGAAAGAATGGAGTCTTCCGAATCATACGGAGCCATCAATAGCGACACCGAAACATCACAAGCCGAATTCAAAGCCCTTGTCCTTCGGCACAAGGCGATGATTTGGCATGTATGCTCCAACTATAGCATTGGAAGTGCCTGGAACATAGAAGACTGCATGCAAGAAGTGATGATCAACCTTTGGCGCAGCTTCGGGACATTCGAAAAGCGCAGTTCAGAAAAAACTTGGGTATGGCGCATAGCGACGAACACCATGCTGATGCTACGGCGCAAAGATGTCAGAAGTCCGCAAACGGAGCCTATCGAGACAGCCGGCGTTGAAGACAAGGACGACGGTACGAGCGACGAGCATTACCAGCAACTGCAACAACTCATCAACACGCTGCCCGAAGAAAGCAGCATCACCATCCGTGCTTTCTTGGACGGTTTCTCCTATAAGGAAATCGCCGAAATGACTGGAAGCACCGTGGGGGCTGTGGCCATGCGCATTGCCCGCACCAAGCGGAAACTAAAAGCATTGTACGAAAGAGAAAGCAATATTTGACCAATGAACAACAACATAAAAACAATGAATCAGGACGACTTCAAAACCCAATGGCAGCGCAGCCAACGGTGGCAAGTGGAAGAGGAAAAGGTGGTGCCCGACGACGAAACCCTTTTGCGTTGGGTCGAAAAGGCACAACAAGCCTCTGCCGGGACAGAAGTGAATCTCTTTCCCTTTCCCACCCGTCGCCGCACACAATGGATACCCATCACGGCAGCAGCCAGCCTCGTCATCGGTGTGACCGTCATCGGACTGACCCGACATGGCCAACCCGACAACGGGCTTCCTACAGCCAAGGAAGTGACAGTGGAAAGCCAAACCGTTCGTTTCATCTGCAACAACGGCTGCTCGGCGCAAGACATCATGCACATGGCCAACAAAGTCATTAAATAACAAGTACATGGGCAAAATCAGGATACATAAAAAAAGATGTGGGATGTGGGCGTATCTCGCCATGTTTCTTGTTTTATGGTTGTCAGCCTGCAAGGAAAGGGACGCTTCCCCCGAGACGACAACCAGCAATAAGGCAGCGATGGAATTGTACTGTAAGTATGCCGACAACAATAACCTCACCGTGGCCTATCTCGGCGACTTATCCGTCAACGGAAAGTGCATCGATGCCCTGATGCTGCAAGCCGACAACGAGACAGAGTGGGAAATGCTGAAACAAGATTTTGGCTTTATGTCCTACGACACCTCTGCATTCCATTGTCCGGACGACGGCAATCCCGTCATGGTGGGCGTCGGCATCGAAACCAATTTTTTGAGCGATGCCATTTTCGACACTGTGACCGACATCAGCCAAATACCCGAAGAGGCCATTGAGAGATACACCCTCATCGTTGCCGACAAGATCCGTGAAATCATGAACAGCTTCCAAGCCCCCGACTCGTTGCTGCCCAATACCGCCATCGTCATCGGCCAAGGCGAAATAGAACAAGAAACCACCGACAATAACAACTACGACGACTATATCGTGACCGTTTCGCGTACCGTTGTCGTCGGGATGATTAGCGAAAGGCTTGAAGCCAACACAAAAACCCATAACGGAGACATCGCAACACTTCACGTGGATTCAAGCACCATTGCGCCTCACAACAGTTTCCAACAGCAAAAAGAGCGAAACGACCGCATCATGGACGACGCACAAACCTACGGTCACATTGGCTACATCACCGCCGCCGACAACGAGGAGCGCACCTTATGGCTCTTCTTCTATGACGACCAAGAAGAATGCAACACCATCATCACCCATATCAGTGAAGACATGATTATCAATTACAAATAAACATTTTATCAAAATCTTTATTATCATGAAGAAAAACATTTTATTCTTTCTGACGTGCATGTTTGCCATCCTTGGCATGACGCAGGCACAAAACCGTGGCGAAATCCAGTTGAAAGCCGTTGAGGCGAACCATGCGGCAATTGCACAAGAACAGCTGCCTTCGGTGGGTTCTTGGTTCTCCTACGTCGGTGATTATTCATCGCCACAAATCATCGGCATCGGCATGCCCTTCAATTGGGGTTACATGTTCCCCGCAGAGCTGATGAGCGAATACAAGAACTGCACCTTCACCCAATTTGCTTTCCTGGATGCAGGCGAAGAGCAATTTGCCACCCACTACACGGTCAACATCTACGTTGGCGGTGAAACCGCTCCAGGTACTTTGGTTTCCACCCAAGAGTTCGAAATCACAGGCACAGCCAGTGATGTCGTCACCTTCAGACTCGACACGCCTGTCGAAATCGATGGCACACAAAACATTTGGTTGACTTTCTACAATGACGG
>CADAPW010000042.1 GCA_902789915.1 uncultured Bacteroidia bacterium
CATGGAACGCAGCTATGACAAGGCCATCAACTACTACGACCTTGCCACCCGCATCGGCAAACGCAACGCCGACTACGCCATCTATCAGCAGAGTCTATGTTATGGTGCCAAAGGCAACGCCAACCAAAAGATCAACATGCTGAATGACTTGATACAGACCTATCCCAGCACGTCTTACTACGAGCAGGCACTGTTCGAGATTGGTAACACTTATCTTGTCCATGGCGACAAACGTTCGGCCATTTCCAGCTTCAACCGCCTCATCAAGGACCGCCCGCGCTCGACCTATACGCGTCAGGCGATGATGAAGGTCGGCATGATTTATTACAACAACAACCAATATGACCAAGCGTTGGCCAGCCTGAAGAACCTGGTGGCCTCTTATCCCAACACCGATGAATCGCGCGAGGCATTGAGTATCATCCGAAGCATCTACATGGAACAGAATAAGTTGGATGAATACTTCGGCTATGTCAACGCCAACGGCGGACAGGTGAAGGTCACACAACAAGACTCGTTGGCCTTCGCCAACGCGGAGAATTTCTTCCTCGATGGCCAGTACCAGAAGGCACAGACCGCCTTGCAGTATTATTTCGACAACTTCCGCAATGGTGCCTACTTGCTGAAAGCCCATTACTACGGCCTTGAATGCGCAGAGAGGGTGGGGACGGAAGAACAGGTCATCGCACACCTTAATTATATATTGTCGCAACCCGATAACGATTATACCGACGATGCCTTGTTGAAGATGGCCCGCATCGAATACGAGAAGGGCAACTACCACAAGGCTGGCGAATACTACGAACGCCTGTCGCGCATCACAGAGGAGCCGCTTAAGCGACTCGAAGCTCTCGAAGGCAGCATGAAGAGCAACTTCTTCATGGGCAACTACGACAAAGCCATCGAGATGGGCGAGAGTTTGCGTCAGTCGCGTGACCTCACCGACGAGCAAGTTAACCAAGTCAACCACATCGTGGGCAAGTCGTACTACGAGAAAGGCAACTACGCTGCAGCCATCGAGAGACTCGACAAGAGCGCACGCAACGACAAGTCGGTGTATGGTGCCGAAAGCGCCTACTATTCCGCAGTGGCTTCCATCAAGTTGAAGAAATACGACGAAGCCGAGAGCAAGGTGTTCGACATCTCCGACAACTTCTCGGCCTACGACTACTGGGTCGCCAAGTCGTTCATCGCGCTGGCTGACGTGTATGTGGCCAAGGAGAACTACTTCCAGGCCAAGGAAACGCTCCGCAGCGTCATTGACAACTACAAGGGTGCCGACCTGAAACAAGAAGCCCGCGCCAAACTCGCCGAGGTGGAACGCAAAGAGCCTAAGGTGAGCAACAGCAACGGTATTGAACCTATTGAACCCGAATGAGTCCCGAAGAGAAGGCCCTATCACACCCTGGGGTGCAATCCCAGGACTAACACCACAACAAGATGAAAAGACACATCATAATAGCAATCCTATCCCTCCTGACCGTCACTGCTTTCGCCCAACATGACGAACAAGTCACCGTGGAAGGCAAATACCGTCCCAAAGTGAACAAGGTGAGCAAACTGCAGCTCAATCCTGAGACCCCCCAACCCTCGTATGACCTCCCCAACACTGAGGTCAACCCGGTGGAGGCGAAACAGAAGTTTGCCCTCGACCTGGATAAAATCTCCCCGACGGGCTATGCTGCCAAAAACGACAAACTTGTCACCCCGACGCAGAATTTTCTTGTGGCAGCCTTCGGAACCAGGGTCTCGCCAGTGTTTCTCTACAAGCACAACTCCATGCTGACCAAGACCTTGGGCCTTGGCGTGGGCATCAAGCATAATTCCTCGTGGCTCAACATCAAGCACTATGCGCCATCAAGTTTCATGAACAATGCCGTTGATGTTAACCTTTCGACGAGCAGGTTCGACGGCTTCCAACTGGATGGGGGAATCTACTACAAAAACGACATGTACCATTATTATGGCATCCCGAACGTGGATAGCTTGGGCCTGACGGAAGAACAGTTAGCGAACATTGCGCCGAGGATGATGTACAACAAGATAGGAGCGCATTTGGGGTTGGCTTCTACCACGACGCGTGTCGGCGAGCTAAGCCATGGCGCGCACCTGGATTATTTCTATCTGTTCAATAGGGAGCATTCCATTGATTTTGGCTATTCCTTGGGCTATGCCGAGAATTTCTGGGGCAAGAAGGACCATCCGCAGAAGATTGGCATTGACTTTGGGTTCCAGTACGATTATTGCATGGGACAGCAAGACAATACCTTCACTGTCGACAGGGTGCTGTTCAAGGTCAACCCGTACTTTGAGATGAGCGATGAGTTCTATCGACTGCATCTCGGTGTGCTTGTGGATGGTGCTACGCGCGATTATGACTCGGCCAGATTCTTTGCCGTGCGACCCGATGTGAGAGGTAGCCTTTATATCTTGAACAAGAAGCTGGAGTTTTATGCGGGCCTGAATGGAGGCCGTGAACTGGTGAGATTCAGCGATGTCGTTGAGGACAATCCTTTCCTCTCGCCGATGTGTAATCCAACTTTGTGCGTCAAGAATGTGAAGCTGGGCTTCGATGGCGGCGTGCGCACCAACATCATGGAAATCGTCGATTTGCATCTAGGCGTGCGCTATCGTCATACCAACCGTGATCCGTTCTATGTGTACTACATTCCCAATGCCACGCAGTTCCCTCCAGGAGTGGACCCGATACTGAACTCTTTCGACCTTGTCTTTGACGAGACCAAGCTGGTGACCGTTATGGCCGATGTCAGGGTGAAGCTGCGCAACAGCCTTACCGCCGACCTGGGCTTTGCCTACAACAACTGCAAGCCTGCGCACGAGGAGCATGCATGGTATCGTCCCACGACTGAGGGCAGGTTGAAGGTGACCTATGATTTCAACGACAAGCTGTCGTTCAACACCTCCTTCCTGTACCAAGGTGGTCGTTATGCCAAAGTTTGGGACGGCGTGGTCGACTGGCAGAACTTCAACTTTGAGGCCAAGAGGCTGAAAGATGTCTTCGACCTCAGCCTTGGTGCCGATTACAAGGTCAACGACCAAATCTCCGCCTTCGTTTTGCTAGATAACGTGGCTTGCCAAAAGTACCAATTGTACTACAATTATCCTGTCACAGGCATACAGTTTTTCGCAGGCGTGAAACTGAGATTCTGATTTTGTAGTCCCGCGAAGCCTGCCGCTTATGTCATTCCCTCGGGAATCTATAGGCGGCAGGCTTCGTGTAAATCTTAAAGGATGACAAAAGCCTTTCAGGGGCTTTAAAATTGCCTTTATTTCAAAAGTCCCTCTTCCTTCCTGCGTGCGTGAGAAAACATGGTGTTTTCAAAATTTGCCCATTTTTAGCCCCGTAGAGGCGTTTTCGTTACAAAACAAATTTTTCAACTTTTTCTTGCGGGATTCGGGAAAAAGCCGTATCTTTGCATCTTTGTTTAAAAAACCATAATTAACTGAAAATGACTGAAGAAGAAAAGAGAGAATTGGCAAGCGAAGAATACGGTGCCAGTAAAATCCAGGTCCTTGAAGGCCTTGAGGCTGTGCGTAAGCGTCCAGCCATGTATATCGGCGACGTGCATTTCCGTGGCTTGCATCATTTGGTATATGAGGTGGTTGACAACTCAATCGACGAGGCCATGGCTGGCTACTGCGACAAGATTGACGTTCGTATCCTACCGGGCAATGCCATCAGCGTCCTTGACAACGGTCGTGGTATCCCCACGGGCATGCACCCCAAAGAGCACCGCTCCGCATTGGAAGTGGTATTGACCGTGCTGCACGCTGGCGGTAAGTTCGACAAAGGTTCCTATAAGGTCTCCGGCGGTCTGCATGGCGTGGGTGTCAGCTGCGTTAACGCCCTTTCCACACACCTCACCGCTGAGGTCTACCGCGAGGGTCAAATCTTCAAGCAAGAATACGAGTGCGGCAAGCCGCTGTACGATGTGAAAGTAGTGGGCAAGACTGACATGAATGGTACCCGCATCACTTTCCAACCCGATGGCAGCATTTTCCAGACTACGGAATATGACTATAGCACCCTCGCTAACCGCATGCGTGAGTTGGCCTACCTCAACCACGGCATTACCATCCAACTCACCGACGAGCGTGAGAAGATGGAAAACGGTGAGTACCGCAGCGAGACGTTCTATTCCGAGAACGGCCTCATTGACTTCATCGCCTACCTCGATGCCAATCGTGAGAAACTCATTCCTGAGCCGATTTACATCTCTGGTGAGCGCAACAATGTTCCGGTCGAGATTGCTTTGGAATACAACAACGAGTACAAGGAAAACCTGCATTCGTATGTCAATAATATCAACACGATAGAAGGTGGTACACACTTGCAAGGCTTCCGCTCTGGCTTGACGCGTTCGTTCAATGCCTACGCAGAAAAGAGCGGACTCCTCGAAAAGTTGGAAAAACTGAAGGTGAAGATTTCGCCCGACGATTTCCGCGAAGGTCTCACTGCCGTCATCTCGGTGAAGGTGCCGGAACCGCAGTTTGAGGGTCAGACCAAGACCAAACTCGGCAACGACGAGGTCATGGGTATCGTCAACAGCATTGTGGGGCAACAGCTCTCTGACTATCTCGAAGAGCATCCCAAAGAGGCCAAGACCATCTTCGACAAGGTGACTTTGGCGGCCCAGGCACGTCAGGCGGCGCGCAATGCTCGTGAGAAAGTGCAGCGTAAAGGCGCGCTCTCAGGCTTTAGTTTGCCAGGTAAATTGGCTGACTGTTCAGAGCGCGACCCTGCCAAGACCGAGCTTTACCTCGTTGAGGGTGATTCCGCAGGCGGCTCCGCCAAGCAAGGCCGTGATCGTAACTTCCAAGCCATTCTGCCGTTGCGTGGTAAGATTCTGAACGTCGAGAAAGCCATGGAACATCGCGTGTTCGACAGCGAGGAAATCAAGAACATCTACACTGCTTTGGGCGTTACCATCGGCACCGAAGAAGACAGCAAAGCTTTGAACCTTGAGAAGCTGCGTTACCACAAGGTCATCATCATGACCGATGCTGATGTCGACGGCAGCCACATCACCACGCTGATTCTGACTTTCTTCTTCCGCTATATGCGCGAGCTGATCGAGAACGGTTACGTCTATTGCGCCACCCCGCCTTTGTACCTCATCAAGCGCGGCACCAAACCCGTCCGCTATTGCTGGACCGACGAGGAACGCTTCGCCAGCATGGCCGAGTTGACCAAAAACGGCACCGTGAGCGGCTACGACGTGCAGCGTTACAAAGGTCTTGGTGAAATGAACCCCGAGCAGCTTTGGGAGACCACCATGGACCCGGCGCACCGCACGCTGCGTCAGGTGACCATCGAGAACGCCATGGAGGCCGACCACATCTTCTCCATGCTGATGGGCGACGAAGTGGGACCTCGCCGCGAGTTCATCGAACAGAACGCCACTTACGCGAATATCGACGCATAAGAAGAACATTCCATGAGAACAAAAAGGACTGCGAAAGCGGTCCTTTTTTTGTTTTTGAAGAAAAAATGACCTGGCCTCTTGTTTGTTTCAAATTAAATCGTGACCTTTGCCCAATAAAATTTTCACTATGGAAACATTCAAAAAAGGGGAGAAGATTGGCAAGTATGTCATCAACTCGTTTATAAAGAAAGGTGCTGTGGCTGAGTCGTATACGGTGCTTGGCCCTGACGACATGATGTATTTCATGAAGGTGTATGACTTTGGAAGCATACCGCATGAGCAACTATTTGAAGGCAAGGAGGTCTACGAAATACATCTCTGCAAGGAATTAAATACCGGTGAGAACCAAAATGTAGTCCGCTATGTCGACAATGGCGAGGTGAAAAAGGGCAAAACTGTCTACCATTACCTTGTGACGGAGTTCTACCGTGGCGTGACGCTCTACGATGCCGTCAGGAAAGAAGGCCGCTTCGACCTTGAAGATGCAGTGCAAATCACGCTTTGTGTGCTGACGGGTTTGTCGTATATTCATTCCCGTGCGCTGATACACAACGATATACGTCCATCAAATATCATGCTTCAAGAACTGGACGACGGCATGCTGATGCCCACCATCATCGACCTGGGACACATCTCCTACATGGTCAAAGGCCGTCCGACCTTCGTCGACGAAGATCTCATGCCGTATTTCCGTGCCCCTGAGACCTTCCGCTCAGTGTATACGGTGAAGAGTGACATCTTTTCCACTGGTGCACTCCTTTATTTCCTGTTGTTCGGAAAGTCGCCTTGGGAGGATATGGATCTGAGGACTTTTGACGGCGATAAGCAAAAGATTGCCGATGCGGTAAAGAAGGCCAGAAAGCAAGACCTCATTTTGGAAACCGACGAAGTGAAACTGCCGGATTACATGAAGGCCATCTTGCTGAAGGCTTTGGCGAAGAAACCAGGGAACCGTTTTGGCTCGGCGGCTGAGTTTGCACAAGATATGCTTGAAAAGGTGATGCCCGAGTTGTCAATAATGATGGAAGACGAAGAGGCTAAGCCGCAGGCCGAGCAACAAGGCCAGGAGTGCGAAGGCCCTGCCATCACCTTCAAGAAAGGATCGGGCAGTGGTTTCGACAATGTCACGGGCCGCGACGAACTGAAGGAACAGCTGCGCAAGGAAGTGTTGTTTGCCCTCCATAACCCTGAGAAGGCGGCTCAATATAGGCTGCCAGCTATCAACGGCGTGCTGCTCTATGGTCCTCCAGGATGCGGCAAGAGCTTGGTTTTGAAGAGTTTCGCTGAGGAACTGGGCTTCAACTATACCATCATCCATGGCCCTGAGATGGGACATATCTATCAGAAGGGCGTGCTCGACAACCTGCAAAGGCTGTTCGATGCTGCCGAAATCAAGGCACCGTTTGTCATCTGCATTGATGAGCTGGAGTTTGTGGCACCTAATCCCAACGCCGAAGGCGAGGAGAATGTCACGCCGCAGATTTCGGCTTTGTACGGCATGATGAACGAATGCTCGAAAAAAGATATCCTCGTTGTGGCCACCACTAACCGCCCCGACCTTATCGACCAGTCTATCATGCGTGTCGGCTGCTTCGACCGCGTGTTCTTCGTGCCCCAACCTGACTTTGAGGCGCGCAAGGACATCTTTATGGAACACATGAAAGAACGTCCCTGCGAGGAAATCGACTACGACGAATTGGCTAGGCTGTCGGACGACTTCAACGCTGGCGACATCGCTGAAGCGGTCAATGAAGCGGCCATGACCGCGGCCTACAATGGCGTGCCGATTTCGCAGAAAATCCTTGTCGACGTGCTGAAATACAAGAATCCGACCTATTCCACCAAGACCCGTATCGGTTTCAACAAAAACTGAGCACCATGAATGTCAACGGGTTGGTTTCACGGTACTTGAAGGCGCAAGGCATCGTCACGAAAAAGAGCGATTTGGGTCTGAATTTCACCTTCCAAGGCTGGAATTTCCTGCTGTGGAACGATAGGGAGGACCCATTGCTTTTCCGCTTGACCTTGCCGGGCATCTTCGATGTGACGGATGCCAACTTCGCGCGAGCCATCATGGCTTGCAACAACATCAACTGGAATTACAAGGTGGTGAAAGCTGTGCTATACGATTATGAAGACGGCAAAGAAAAAGGTGCTTCGGTGTGGATGTGTTATGAACAGCAGCTTGACACCTTACCTGATACGGAAGCCCTTGTAAACCGTGCCATCCAAAGCCTTTTGGCCGCCTGTGATGCGTTCTCTAAGGAAATGTCTGATGATTAACTGTTTAGGATGTTTAATCTAAATCACAAAACCTGCAAAACAATGCAAAACTCAGAGAAAAGTGTACGGCGGCATCACAACCGTTTCGCCGCCGGGAAGCAGCCAGTTGGCGTGCTTCCCAAAACAATCAAAAGGTTTTGAATGTTTTGATAGTTTTGTGATATAAAATACAACTCTATGAAAATCAAATTCTTACTAATTTCAATGCTGTTAGCAAACATAGCTGTCGCCCAATACGCCCCTGTTGGCGACAAAATCAAGACGAAATGGGCCGATGAAGTCTCGCCCGAGAACGCACTTCCCGAATATCCGCGTCCGAT
Organism: uncultured Bacteroidia bacterium; assembly: GCA_902789915.1. Lineage (GTDB taxonomy): Bacteria > Bacteroidota > Bacteroidia > Bacteroidales > F082 > Limimorpha. Next base: position 8,051 of record CADAPW010000042.1, read on the forward strand.
GATGGTGCGACCTGAATGGAAAAACCTCAACGGCCTGTGGCAGTATGCCGTGACGACGAAAGGGGAGAAGGCTCCCCAAAAGTATGAAGGCGACATCCTGGTGCCGTTCTGCATCGAGTCATCGCTGTCGGGCGTGCAGAAGGAAGTCGGTCCTGACAAAGCCCTGTGGTACCAAAAGACCTTCGCGGTGCCTGCCAACTGGAAAAATGGCCTCATCCTTTTGCATTTCGGTGCCGTGGACTGGATGACGGACGTATGGGTGAATGACATCAAAGTAGGCTCGCACACAGGCGGTTACACGCCTTTCACCTTTGACATTACACAGGCCCTGCAAGGCAAACAAAACTCCCTTTCAGTGCGTGTTTGGGACCCGACTGACAGCAGTTATATCCCGCACGGAAAGCAAGTGCTCAAACCAGGGGGTATCTTCTACACCTCAGTGACGGGCATTTGGCAAACGGTATGGCTTGAATTTGTCCCCGAAGATTATATCCAGAACCTCGTCACTACGCCCAACCTCGAAAAGGGCACTGTGAGTGTTGAGGTGGACTTCTCCAACCTCACCAAGGACGATTTGTATCAGGTGGAGGTGTCGTTTGAGGGTCAGCCAGTGGCAACGGGCAGATCCATCAACGGACAACCAGTGGAGGTGAACATGCCTGAGGATTTTCTGTGCTGGACACCCGACCTTCCTTTCCTGTATGACATGAAAGTCAAGGTGTTGCGCAAAGGCAAGGTGATTGACGAGGTGGACAGCTATTTTGCCATGCGCAGTTTCGGCACCAAGCGCGATGAAAACGGCATCATGCGCCTTACCCTGAACGGTCTTCCTATCTTCCAGTTTGGTCCCCTTGACCAAGGTTGGTGGCCTGATGGCCTTTATACTGCGCCCACCGATGAGGCTTTGGCCTACGACATCCAGAAGACCAAGGACTTGGGCTTCAACATGATACGCAAGCATGTGAAGGTGGAACCTGCGCGGTGGTACTACCACTGCGACCGCATTGGAATGATTGTTTGGCAGGATATGCCCAGCGGTGGGCAAAGCCCCCAGTGGCAAAGGAGAACATATTACCAAGGCCCTGAGACGATGCGTACTGCGGAGTCGGAAGCCTGCTACAAGAAAGAATGGACGGAGATTATCAACAGTCTGAAGTCGGTGCCTTGCATCGGCGTTTGGGTGCCGTTCAACGAGGCTTGGGGACAGTTTAAGACATTTGAAATTGCTGAGATGACCAAGAAACTCGACCCGACACGATTGGTGAATCCCGCTTCGGGCGGCAACTTCCATACCTGTGGTGACATCCTCGACCTGCATCATTATCCTGATCCGCAGATGTATCTTTACGACCCTGTCCGTGCTACTGTCCTTGGCGAGTATGGCGGCATCGGGCGCAAGGTGGAAGGCCACACTTGGGTGAAAGACCAAGGCTGGGGCTATGTGGAGTTTGACACCGAGGAGAAGGTGACCGACACATACGTAGAATACGCTGATCGTCTATACAAACTGGCTTTTCAAGGCTTCTCGGCGGCGGTTTACACGCAGACCACCGACTGCGAGACAGAGCTTAACGGCCTGATGACCTATGACCGCAAGGTGGTAAAGCTGAACGAAAAACGATTGCTGCAAATCAATCGGAAGATTAGCCACGCATTTGCGGAATGATTTTTTTCATAGAGTGGGGCAGGCCTCAACAGATATGTCATCCCTGCGTGGGCTTGTGGGCAAGGCCAGGGATCTATACCTGTTGAGGCCGTCCTTTAATGGTTTTCCCTCTTGCCCCGCCTCCCATAGATGCCCGCTTCCACACAGGTCCATGTCGGCATGACATGGGAGGCTGTCGCTGCAGGCTTCAAAAGGCATATCATCCTATGTTTGCAGCGTCAATTGAGAGTACTGCAAAAACAAGAGAATAAAATAGTACTTTTATGGCGGAAATTGTAAATAACGGATGTAAACCATGGTCAAACAGAAGAGGGAAGAAACAAGATCTAGTCATGTCTATGGGCCAAAGAAGCCGTCAGGGATGTTGATCCTCTTCCCTTTCCCTGCTTGAGCCTGGACAGTTCTTTGGGCATGAAGCCCGCATGTAGGATTGATAGGCCAGGAACAGGGGTCTTCTGTCTGACTTCAAAAAACTTTTTGGCATGGCAAAAATAGGGAAAATTATCGGAACAGACATCAGCAAGTCGACATTTAGTGTCGCATACCGCAAAGGGACATCAGTAGAGACCCGGACATGGGATTACACCCAGGAGCAGATGGTGGCGTTTGCGGAGACGTTGGACGAAGGGAGCACGGTGGTGATGGAGGCCACAGGCGTGTACCATACACGACTTGCCTACTACTTGTACCATAAAGGGATTGGCGTATCTGTGGTCAACCCGCTGTCGGCGAAGAACTTCGCCAGGATGCTGATGCGTCGGACGAAGACCGACAAGGCGGACTCGAAGCTGCTGCTGGAGTACGGAGAGACGATGGATATTGAACCTTGGGCGCCTCGGGAGACATGGTGCGTCGAAGTCCAGCAGACATACGCTTTGCTGGAGTCGAAAGGCAAGGAGCTGACGGCGGCAAGAAACCGCATGGAGGCACTGTCGCACTCGGTGATTGCAAGCGGAGTGTGCATGAAGATGGTCAAAGCCGACATCAAGCGACTGGAGAGGGAAATAGCTTGCCTTGAAAAAGAGATAGAGCGTCTGGTCAAAGACAATGCTGGAGACGACATGAAGAGGATAGAGGAGATACCGGGCATAGGCAAACGCACCGCATGTGTGTTGATAGCCTTGACTGGGGCGATGAAACGGTTCGACAACCACCGTCAGGTTGCCTCGTACCTTGGACTGTGCCCAAGAGTGTATGAATCAGGGACCTCCATTAGAGGCAAGGCAAAGATATGCAAGATGGGGCTCGAAAGCGTCCGAAGGATGCTATACCTATGCGCATTATCGGCAAAGAAATTCAACAAGGCATGCAGGGAGCTGTATGAAAGGCTGCTGGAGAAAGGCAAGGCAAAGAAACTGGCATTAGTCGCCGTCGCCAACAAGCTAATCAAGCAGTCCTTCGCCATCCTAAGAAGCGGAATGAATTATGACGAAAACCATATCAGCGAAAAAAAAGTTCAAAAAATGCTTGCGTATTAACACAGTTCTTCCCTGTGCTGATGTGCGCGGTGGCCTGGGATCTATGCTTTATGAAGCCGTCATATAAGGTTATTACTGCTTTGCCCCACCTCCCATAGATGCCCGCTTTCGCACATTTCCACGTCGGCATGACATGGGAGGCTGTTGCTACAGGGGCATGGAGCTTATCATCACCACTGCAAAAAAAGCCCAAATAACAAAAAAAAGGAGCGTCAAACGACGCTCCTTTTTCATAGGATAAGTGTAACCTTATTTGGCTTGACCATTGATGTAGATGGGGCGGCCAGCACTTTGCTGAGCACCAACTCTGTGGCTCGTCACATGGATGAGGTGCAGAGTGCCGTCGGGCATGCGGGTACCGATGACATCGTCATAGGTGCCGTTTGCAAGATTCACGTCCACGTTGTTATACATGGCAATGGTAGTAGCGCCGTCAGCGAACTTAGCGGCTTTTTGGGTTCCGTAAACAACCTCGTTCCATACATTGCTGTCGAACTTGTAGAGAATCACGCCATCTTTGGGCTTGATTTGAGCGAAGGGTGACTTAGCATTTTGATGCCAATAGAGGCCGTACTCATCAAGACCAGTTTGATCGTTGCCGAGACGATACCATTCAAAATCAACCTCGGTCAGAGGTTCTTCGGGTTGGTTGATCTTCAGGTTGATGGTGGCGGTGTTCATCTTGCCAGCGACATCGGTCACGACGGCTTTAATGGACGTTTCGTCGATGATGTTGTCTCTGAATTCATAAGCGAAGGTGCCAGTGAATTCGAACTCTTTACCGCTGATGATGGAGTCTAATTGAAGTTCATCATCAATGTAGATCTTGAAGGTGGCAAGGTCCTTTTGGGTCTGGGCGTTGGAGGCAGCTCTGAAGGCGAAAGGATAATCGACATTGACGTCGACGATGGCACCATCATAGAGATAGCCCTCGCTACCAACAAAGACAGCGATTGAAGGTTCCGGATTTTGGACTTCCGGGGTGCAGCTTGCAAAGAAAGCAACGCTGACGAGGCACACAAGTGCTAATGCTAATTTCTTCATTTTAAATTGATTTAGGTTAGTAATTGAGTTATTTGTTTTGAAGTTTTCTATCAAAGAACGAGGCAAAGATAAACAAATACTTTGCCAAATCAGTCAAAACTGCCAAAAAAAATGAAAAAAGCCTGTTTTTGACAGGCTTTTTCACTTTTAATGTAGTTTCATTACTTTCGATTAGTCTTCGACGATTGCTTCGTTCGGGCAAGCGCCGGCGCAAGTACCGCAACCAACGCAGGTGTCGGGGTCGATGACATAGATGTCGCCTTCCGAAATGGCGCCCACCGGGCATTCGTCAATGCAAGTGCCGCAAGCAACGCAGCTGTCTGTGATTTTGTAAGCCATAATGTTTTTAATTTAAGGGTTTGTTTTGAGTTTTCGTTTTTCGTGCCGCAAAAATACTACAACTTTCATTCCAATAAGCCCAAAACTGAAATTTTTAATCAGTCTAAATAACAACAAGGGTTAAGGTGTTGATATTTAACATGGTGTGAAAATGCTTCTAAAAAGGAAAATAAAACACGTTTTTCTTTGGGTTTGCACCTTTTTATTACTTACCTTTGCAGCGAATTTAAAAGCTGTCAGCCTTCAGCCGTCAGCCATCAGTTCGGTTTAGACCGGCTGAAAGCTGAAAGCTGATAGCTGGAAGCTGATTCTCAAATCTTTAAATTTTGAATATTAAATCTTTAAATCAATAAATATGACAGCAAAAAGTAAGGTTGTAGCCCTTGAACATGTCGTCATCCGTTTTTCGGGCGACTCGGGCGATGGTATGCAACTTACCGGAAATCTTTTTTCGGATTCAACAGCATTTGCCGGAAACGATTTCGCCACCTTCCCGG
>CADAPW010000043.1 GCA_902789915.1 uncultured Bacteroidia bacterium
TTCAGTGGAATTCCCTATTTTTGACGACTTATTTCACACTCAAATATGGAAGAACAACAACATAACTCTTACAGTTCCAAATACTTATGCAAGTTGTTGGTGGAATATAGGAAGCCTATTCTCATCATTTTGGCGGTGGCGGCGCTCTGCGCCATCGTTTTCAGTGCGCCACATTTCATCACGCCACTCTATAAATCCACCACGGTCATCTACCCCACTTCCAGCAACTCCACTTCCAAGGTGCTTATCAGCACGACCTACCAGTCGGACAAGGACATCATGAACTTTGGCGAGGACGAGCAGACCGAGCAGATGTTGCAGGTATTGAACTCCAACCGTGTGCGCGACAAGGTCATCAGCCGCTTCAACCTGATGGAACACTACAACATCAAAGGCAGCAGCAAATACCCCATCACAAAGCTCAACAAGCTCTATGACGCGCGCATCAAGTTCCGTCGCACCGAATACAACGCCGTGAAAATCACTGTGCTCGACCCCGACCCTGCCCTCGCCGCCCAGATGGCTAACGACATCGCCGAAATCTACGACAGCACAATGAACCAAATCCAAAAGGAAGTGGCGGTGAAGGCCTTCCGCCTCGTGGAAGAGGAATACAACAACCTCTGCGCCGAAATGGCACAGCTGGAAGACTCGCTGAACACCCTGCGCAAGCTGGGCGTGTTCGACTATGAGTCGCAAGTGGAGATGCTCAGCCAACAACTGGCCGTTGAGCTTGGAAAAGGCAACACACAAGGTATCAACAACATACAAAAGCAACTCGACATCATCGCCGAATATGGTGGCGCCTCCTACGCCATCAACGAGCGCTTGGACAACGACCGCCTGCAGCTGTCGTTGGTGAAGTCGAAATACGAAGAGGCCAAGATGGACGCCACGCAGGACATCCCCCGCAAGTTCGTCGTCACCTCCGCCTTCCAAGCCGAGCGCAAGAGCTATCCCGTGCGTTGGATCATCGTGGTCATCACCGTGCTGAGCACTTTCCTGCTGCTCATCTTCTGCATCGTCGCCTACGACCGCTCGAAAGGCTTTTTTCGCCACATGGCCGAGACTGAGACGGCCACAAAAAGAAAAGGTAACGAAAAAGGTTGACCTCACCGAAAAAACCATCACCAATCCTATTACTCCGAAAATAACCAATCAAATCATGGATAACAATTTCAACAACCTCTCACTCGTCCAACTTATCCTGAAATGGAAGTGGCACATCATCATCATCACCGTGGCAGCAGCCCTTTGCGGCGCCATCTTCTCCAGTTCGTTGTTCATCACTCCGCTCTTCAAGTCGGAGGCCGTGGCCTATCCCGCCAACGTCACCCCCTACTCTGACGAAAGTGAGACCGAACAGATGCTGCAAATCATCGGCTCGCGTTCCATCATGGATTCCATCATCAACAAATACGACTTGTGGACGGACTATAAGATCGACAAAAACGACCCGCATGCCATGACCTACATGCTGTACGAATATGGCAGCAAAATAAAGATCGGCAAGACGCAATACGAAGCCGTGTCGGTCACCGTCATGGACAAGGATCCCTTTGTAGCCTGCGACATCGCCCGCGACATCCTGAACTTCTACGACCAGAAGGTGCACGACCTGCACAGGCAGAAGCGTGGCGAAGTGGTCACCATGTACGAGAGACAGCTGAGGGAAAAGCAGAACAACATCGACTCGCTGAAACTGCGTCTCGCCGAGATTGGCACCCAATATGGCGTCACCGACCTGCCCAACCAATCGCGTGAGGTCACCAGAGGCTACCTGTCGGGGTCGGCAAAGGCCACCGAGCTGAAATCCAACCTCGAGCAATACGGTGCCGAGCTTATCGACTTGCACACCAAGATCGCTGCCGAAGGCAACACCTACGTCGCCATCAAATGCGACTACGAGAAGGAGCTGCGTTTCTATAACTCGCAACTGACCTACTCGAACATCATCACTGAGCCTTTCCCCGCCGACAAGAAAGCCTATCCCGTGCGTTGGGTGGTGGTTGCCCTCTGCGGCCTCGGTGCCCTGCTGCTTTCCATCGTCGTCATCTTCATCATTGAAAACAGGAAGAGATTCGTCGCCGAAAACTAATCATCCGTGGAGAAGAGAGCGAAAATAGCATGGCTTTACCTCATCGCGGCGCTTTTCATCGCCGTGGGGTTGTTCTTGGTCGTCAAGAAGAACAACTATTTCTTCTTTGCCCTCCCCGTGGTGTTGGGCGTGCTGTTGCTCTATATCTTCTCCCTCGACAAAGTGCTGTTGTTCACTGCCTTCACGGTGCCGCTTTCGATCAACTTGAAAGCCCTTGACGCGGGTCTCGCCATCTCGCTGCCCGCCGAGCCGCTGCTAATGGGCATCCTCGTGCTTTTCCTCGCCAAGATGCTGTACGACGGCAAGTTCGACAAGCGTATCTCGCACCATCCCATCGCCATCGTCATCTATTGCATGTTTGCCTGGATGCTCGTCACCACCATCACGAGCGAGATGCCCGTGGTGTCGCTGAAATTCATGGTGTCGAGGCTCTGGTTTGTGGTGCCGGCGTTCTTCCTCTGCACCGTCCTTTTCAAGAAACCCAAGAACATCGACTTGTTCATCTGGCTTTACATCGCCAGCCTTTGCATTGTTTGTGTCTACACCATCATCCACCATGCGCAGTTCGGCTTCGACGGCGACTCTGCCCACTGGGTGATGACACCTTTCTATAACGACCACACGGCCTACGGTGCAGCCTTGGCCATCTATCTCATCCTGGCCCTCACCTACGTCTTCATCCCTGGCATCAGCAAGGGAAGACGCTTCCTCGTCATCGGTGTGGTGGCGCTGCTCAGCCTCGCGCTGACGCTCTCCAACTGCCGTGCCGCATGGCTGAGCATGATTGCCTCTTTGGGTGTGCTGGTATGCGTGCTGCTCAAGATCAAATTCCGTTGGGTGGCCGCCGCCGTGATTATCTTGGTGGGCTTGTTCCTCACCTTCCAGAACCAAATCATCGACACGCTGGAGAAGAACAACCAAGACGCTTCGGGCGACCTTGTGGAGAACATCCAATCCATCACCAACATCTCCACCGACGCCTCCAACCTGGAGCGCATCAACCGCTGGCAGTCGGCCTTCCGCCTCTTCAACGAACGTCCCGTCTTCGGCTGGGGGCCTGGCACCTACCAGTTCGTTTATGCGCCCTTCCAGATGTCGAAGGAGAAGACCATCATCAGCACCAACGCGGGCGACGGTGGCAACGCCCACTCCGAGTACTTCGGTCCCTTGGCCGAGCAGGGCTTGGTAGGCTCGTTGCTCGTGCTGACCTTGGTCGTCGTCACGGTGACCTGTGGCCTGAAGACCTACAGCCGTTGCAAAAACAAGAAAGCCAAGGTGCTGGTGTTGGGTGCCACCCTTGCCTTCTTCGGTTATTTCATCCACGGCTTCCTCAACAACTTCCTCGACACCGACAAGTTGGCCGTCCCCGTGTGGAGCCTCGCTGCCTTGATTGCAACCATTGACGTGTATTACGCGGACAAGGAGGAGTTTGAGGAGGTGGAATAATCATCAAAAGCCTTTGCATTTCCAGAAAAAGCCATAACTTTGCCCCGAAAACCAGCATGTTATGGTAAGGCGTGAAACATATTTCGGGGATGGCAAATCCCCAGGTTTGGCACCAGCGGATTGCAAATTCGCTGGGACGGGGTTAATGATTTATCAACCTTTTATATAAATAGCCATGAAAAATATGAAAAAGCTTTTTAATTACTGTTTCTATAGGATTGCTCTTTTTTACAGAAGGCACATTCCACTTGAAGACTATCTTGGGCAAGGTGTTTTTCTACAGATATTTGCCATTCTCCTATATTTCTTGACCCTGCTTGAATTAGTTTTGAGACTCTACGGTTTAAGACTTACCAAAGGAATAGCCATCATCTTTTTAGTTCCTTTTGTAATCCTTACAATAATGATAAACCATTTTTTTCCCAGAAAGGAAGAATTGTTTAATGAATTATCTTTAAAATACCAACACGAAAAACACAAATGGATAAAAGGACTTTGTGTGTTTTTGTATATTATTATGTCATTGGTTTGTTTTTTAAGTGTATTACTCGTGTTTAGATAGTCATATTGCCTCCCCCTGCCCCGTCATAAAAAACCCCTTCCCTCTATGTAGACTTAGGTTTCCCGAAAGGAAAAGGGCTTTTTCCCGCGAAGGCTTGCATATCAGAAAACTATCCATTATCTTTGCCAGCAAAAGGAGGCGACATGAAAGCTAACGGATCACGATGGGGATGGCAAAATCCCAAGTTTGGCACCAGCGGATTGCAAATCCGCTGGAACGGATTCCAACTTCTGTTTTTATAAGTAATTCTAAATTTATTAAACCATGAAACGAATTGTCTCATCATTTTGGCTAATTCTATTTTCTATTGTTTCTTTCGGACAGACTGAGAATGATATTAATAAGATGCTGGGGGAATGTATAAAAGAGAGCAAACAAGAATATGAGGTTTTCTCAGAACAGACAAACAGAAAATATCCTTTGTTTTTATGTTGCGATGGTTTGCCAAGTAAATATATACAAAGCAATAAACCCTTTTATGATAGTATCGGCTTGACGACTATTACTTGGCACTATTCCAGCAAGTTCCAGAAAGAGTTGGAGCAAGGAATAGACGTAATGGAAATTCATTATTACCTAAAAGGGAACACTTTTGAAGTATATGTTCATTTCATTACAGCAACAGAAGAAAATGACGAAATTGTTCTAGCCTATTGGTTTGAAGATGTTGACAAATATGTCTATGAGTACTCTTGCGAGACCAACGAATGGCAGATGATAAAAAAGGAATAGCCCCACCCTTATCCACCACCAACCATACCCTTCCCTCTCCTGAGATATAGATTTCCCAAGAGGGAAAGGGTATTTTCCCGCGAAGGCTTGCATATCAGAAAACTATGCATTATCTTTCTCTGCAAAAGGAGGTGACATGATAGCTAATGGAACACGATGGGGATGGCAAAACCGCAGATTCGCGGCCAGCGGAAAAACTATTAATGGCCACGCAGCACTGTTTAACGTGAGTTCGATATAAAATGTTACTCGAATGTTTTTTATTGTTATTCGATTGTTCTTCGTTTTTGAATCGAATAACAATCGAATAACAGACGAATAAGAATTGTGTAAAAAACTTGGCGAACCCGAGGCGACTACGAGGCTGCCACGTGGCTAATATGGTGCAGCAATGGAAAATGGTTTAAGACAAGCTGTGTTGCTTCCGCAAAGCGACGACAACGGCAAACTATTGGAAAACGCGGTTTTATTGGGAAGTGGATGATGGAATAAAACCAGGATTTTGCAGATCCGCTGGAACGTGAGCAAAAAAAATGTCGCCAAGTCGTTGGCGACATTTTATCATTTGCGATGGATTTACGGACGATTTGTTTCCAAACCCCTTTACTTGATTTCCACCAGCTCCAGCTCAATCACCAGCGGTGAATAAGCCGGCAACCGTTCCTTGTCAACCTCGTAGTCGCCGAAAGCCAATGCCGAAGGCGAAATCAAGGTGACCTTTGCGCCTGGCGCCATGGTCATCAAGGCCTCCTCCATGGCCGGCAGCGACATGTCCTTGCCAAGGTGGAAGGTGATAGGCTGGTCGTAGTTGTAGCTCGACTCCAGCTCGTCGCCATTCAGGTTGCTCATGATGTAATGCACCGACACCTCGTCACCCCACTTGGCCACCTCGCCCTCGCCTTCTTCCTGACGGATGATGTAAAGGCCGGTCTCGGTAGGCGTCTCAGTGATGCCGTTCGCCTTGATGTATTCCTCAATCTTCTGGTTTTCCAACACCGCCATGCGGTCTCTTTCGGCCTCTTTCTCGGCTTCGAGAGCAGCTTGCTTCTGGTTGTAGGCTTCCTTGTCCATCACGCTGTTCATCTGCAAGCGGACGACCAAAGGCATGTAGGGATGGATGAACTTTTCGTAGCCCGTGCTGTCGAATGCCAATGCAGAAGGAATCACGAAACGCATCGTGCCGCCTTCGGGCACCATGCCCAAGGCCTCGTTGAAGCCCTTGCCGATGAACTCCTCGCCGTACTGCATCTCAACGGATTCGACGCCGAAGGAATTCATGATAGTGTCACCCGCAGGGCCGCACATCGTGAAGTCGAAATCGACATAGTCGCCCATCTTGGCGAGCTTGCCTTTTCCCGTGACCTCCATGACGATAAGCCCCGATTCGGTGAGGGTATTAGCCTCTCTCAGCGGTGCTAGGAAGGCTTCTTCCTCTTGTTTAAGGCTGTCCATCAACACCTTACGTTCAGCTTCAAGTTCTTCGAACGGCTTGATGGAAAGGAGCTTCAGGTCATAGTAAATCGGCTTCCCGACATACTCTGCCGGCACCTCTTCCATGCCCAGCATCGTGGTGAACACCGAGTCGACCGAGACCACCATACGAGCCGAGTCGCCGACGTGCATCATCAACAAGGCATCCGGCACGTCACCGACAAATTCGCCCTTTTTCAGGACAAGGCTCATCGGCTCTTCGCCAGCCGTCGAGAACAGCAACGAATCGTTGAAAAACTGCGCCATCTCGAAAGTCACCTCGTCGTTGAGGCGCGGCTGCTGCCCATCCTTGTTGACGGTATAGAACTTCATATAGGCTCCGCTTTCCATTTTCTTGAAGCCGGAATAGAGCGACTTTTCGCCACACGAGGCCAGCGTCAAGAAAACGGAAAGGACGGAACACCAAACAACAAGACGTTTCATCTTATTCAAACGTTTCGAAATCAATCAGTTCGACTTCAAACATCAAGTTGGAGAAAGGAAGGATCTTTTCGCCAGCCTGACGCTCGCCGTATGCCAGATAATAAGGGATGTACAGCACGCCCTTCTCGCCTTTCGACATCAGCTGCACGCCTTCGTCCCAGCCAGGAATGACCTGACCGACACCCAAAACGAACTGGAAGGGTTCTCCCCTTTCGACGGACGAATCGAAGACGGTGCCGTCGAGCAGCTTGCCCGTGTAATGCATCGTGACAGGTTTGCCCACTTGAGGCTTCTCGCCGTTGCCAGCTTCCGTCACCACATAATAAAGACCCGATGCAGTAGGCTCGGCAACAACGCCGTTCTTGGCCAAAAAGTCAGCCAATTCCTTGGCAGCCTTGGCAGTCTCTTCCGGATAGTCGCTCTGCATCTTGGCAATGCGTTCGTCAACTCTGGCTTTGACATCATCGGCAAACTTCTGGGCATACACCTTCTCAGGATAGAAGTCCGTCACGCCCACTTCAAAGCGCATGACATCGGTGGAATTGAACTCGGCCGGCAAAGTGGGCTGACCAAACAAGTACTTGACCGTGGAGTCGATGTTCACGATGAACGAGGCGGAATCACCCTTGTGCATCATGGCAAGGCCTTCGTTGATGTCGCCAGGGAATCCAGGCGTTCTCAGCATCATCACATTATGGGTGTTGGAAATAATCGGCGTGGTGTCATTGACCATGCAGCAGATATTCACTTCCATCAGATCGCCAATTTGCGGCAGTTCGCCCTCGTTTTGAGCAAAGAATTGGTAGTACAAACCATTTTGGTTCTTTTCATAACCCGGATAAGGGTTGTTTTCAGTGCAAGCACACAAGGTGCCCATCATCATCAAGGCCAAAGCGGCCATCGAAACGATACTTTTTTTCATTTTAGTAAGTATTTATAATTGTAATTTATTTGATTTCAAGTAATTCCACATCAAAAATAAGGTTGGCGCAGCCAGGAATGTTGCCATAGGGATGTTCGCCGTATGCCAAGGTATAAGGCAGCACCAGACGGGCCTTCTCGCCCACGTGCATCAGGCCGATGCCTTCCTCAAGACCTCTCAGCAACGAGCCGTCGCCATACACCGCCTCGAAGTTATCCGTGTTGCCCAAAAGGGTACCATCGAGGTAAGTGGCTTTGAAATTGATGGAAACCTTCTGTCCCTTTTGAGGGCTTGCGCCATCAGTCACCAAGGATTTTGTATAATACAGCCCCGAAGGCGTGTGGTCGACGATGGAATTGGCGCTCAGATATTCATCAAAGGCCTTCTGCGAATCCGCCTTCAATGCAGCTAAAGCTCTTTCAGCTTCGGCCTCGAGTTCTTCCTTAGTAGTGATTTTCAACAGTTTAACATCATAAATCAGATTGGAATAGGCGGGAATGGAACCGACGGAATGCTCGCCGTAGGCCATCTCGAAGGGGATGATGGCTTTCACGCGCTCGCCAAGGTGCATCTTGGGCACAATCTCTTCCCAGCCTTGAATGGCAAAGCCTTCGCCCAAGACAAAGGAGAACTTGTCGGGGCGGTCAAACGTGGAACCCACGAACTGTCCGTTCAGCAGGGTGGCCGAAAAGTCAAGTTCCACTTTTTCGCCTTTCACGGGGCAACGGCCATTACCAGGCTCCAACGGAATAATGTAAACACCCGAAGGATCAGGGGTAACACCCTGAAGGTTAGCCTCCACATAATCGGTAAACTCCTTCATTGAATGCTCTTTCATGAGTTGGTTCATCCGTTCGATTTCTGCTTGAAATTCCTCCATAGGCTTAATTTCCAGCAGTTTAACCTCATAGCGGAAATAATCGTCAGCTTTCAGTCCTACCGATTTGGGGTCTTTGTCGTAATACAAGAGGGCTACCGAGTCGGCCTTGATATAGAACGATGCCGAGTCGCCAAGGTTCATCATGGAGTAGGCTTCATTCAGGTCGGCTGGAAACACCGACTCTTTCAGCTGGGCATACACCTGACTCTCAGTCTGTTGGAAGTCAAAATAAACGGAATCGCCAAGATAGCAAGTCATGGCGACCTTCATGACGTCGGTCAGATTGGGTTTCTGTGCCGTGGCGTTATGATTATAAAACTTGTAGTACAGACCGCTTTCTGTCTTTTTGTACCCAGGAAATTTCTGGGTGCAAGCCGTAAGCAGCATCATTGCCATCAGGCCCACTGATGCGATGGTAAAGCAATTTCTCTTCATAAATTATTGATTATCTTTAATTTCTATCGTATAAACCAAGGTTGCATATTCTGGAATCTTGTCGTCGTCACCATGCAGGCCATAGCCCAAATGGAAGGGGATGATGATTTTCGCCACATCGCCGCGATGCAGGTAGGTCATGGCTTCGTCGAGGCCCGACTCCACAGCGCCTTCACCCACGACAAAAGTCTTAATACCATCATTTTCAGACGAATATATCAAATCTCCAGCGATGGAGTGTAGCTCATACTCGATGCTCACCTTCTCCCCTTTCCCAATCTTACGCTCCGAGCCTTGCTTGAGGATTTGGTAGCGCAGCCCCGTGCCCGTTGTAGTCATGTCCAAGCCGTGACGTTTCACATAATTCTCGATGTCCTCCTGCTCTTCGTTGAGCAGATAACGGTTGGCCTTCTCCATGCTGTTTTTCATTTCCTGCTTGGTAATGGGCTGTGGCTGGTTCGGTTTCTTTTCATCACAAGAGAAAAGAACCAATAGCAGCATCAGTATCAGATATTTACAAAAAGCTATCATTCTGCCTTGTTTAACAAATCCTGATACTCGGGCAATACCGCCTTCAATTGTGCGACTGCCTCGTCAAACGAACAGGTCAAGGTGCCGCCTGCCGCATTGGTATGGCCGCCGCCCTTGAAGTATTTGTTGGACAACTCATGCACGGAGAAATCGCCTTTCGACCTGAACGAAAAGCGTATCTGGTCATCTCTTTCCGTGATGAGCACCGACATCCTGATTTTCTTCATCGACAAAGGGAAGTTCACCACGCCTTCAGTGTCGCCCGGTTTGAAGTCGAACTTCTCCAAATCACTCTTACTCAGTGCGATGATGGCTGTTGAATAGGCATCCAACACCTCCATCCTATTGTTGATGGCGAAGCCCAAAAGCCGCAGTCTGTTCTCCGACATCGTATCGTAAACCAACCGATGGATAAGCACATACGAGATGGAACGCTCCACCAGCATGGCACACAGCTCGAAGGTGCGCGGATGGTAAATGGAATGGGCAAAAGAGCCTGTGTCCGTCATAATGCCCACCAGCAGGTTGGTGGCGATGCTCTCCGTAATAAGCTCTTTCCCGTAATGCAGGATGATTTCCGTCACAATCTCCGAAGCGCTCGAAACACCCGTCGTCGAATAGGCGCAATAAAACTGGCTCAAGTCAGGGTCGCGATGATGGTCCACCAAAATGCGAGGGGAGCGGGTCTTCCCAATCTCATTATGCAGGATGCCACCTCTCGACAAACTATTGAAATCCAACATCATAATATAATCCGCCTCAGCAATGGCTTGTTGGCACGCCTCTGCATTCTGCTCGAAAACCAAGAAATCCCCAGCGCCAGGCATCCATTTCAAAAAGTCGGGAAAATCGTTGGCCACAACCATCTTCACTTCGTGCCCTTTACCTTTAAGGAACTCAGCCATAGCCAAAACGGATCCGATGGCGTCGCCGTCAGGGTTGACGTGACAGGCAAGGACAAAGCGTTTAGGCGTCTGAATTACAGCATCAAAGCGTTCGAAAAATAAATCTTGTGGCATAACTTCAAATTAAGCCTGCAAAATTACACTTTTTTCTGTTTCGACACCTATTTAATTAATAGAAAAACATCAGCGGGGCGACAGCACCTCAAAAGTATTGTCCTCGTACACCAAAATCAACTTCTTCCATCCCGACAAGAGCGAGGGAAGCGGTTGGCCCGACATTGAAGCGGGTTGTTCCTCCAAATCCAACAAGGACTCTGTTGGAGAAACAGAATCTATTTCGTCAGATTGCTTTTCCAACACGTGGGAGTCCGTTACCGCCGTTGGAGGCAGGAATGGTTCAGAAACAGTCATCGGCCCTGTGCCAAAAATAATCCAATCCAGATTATACTCGGGGAAGGTCTCTTTCAGTTTGCGAACGAAATCCAAACTGGGATTGTTACGTCCCGAAAGAAGATGGGAGATATTGGAAGGTTGGATGCCGAGACGGATGGCAAATTCGGCAGCGGTCAAATTTTTGGCTCGGATGATATGAGCGATCCGATCCTTCATTTCTTCGTTTTCCATTTTAGTACACTCCTAAAAAATTCGATTTTCACGTCATTTTCAGTTGACAAAAGTAAACATTTATTTGTTACAAAACACAACACAGGGAAATTTATTTTTGTAAACTAAACCAAAACAAATAACACATTGAAGTATTACTTTAAAATATAAGAATTATATATTTAAGTATTAAATATTTAAATATAAAGTAATAGATAAATAAAAATCTGAATGGTTATCTTGGTTTTTTGAATAAAATACTTTAAATAGAATATAATAATTTATTGACTATCAAATATAAAAATCTAATTTTATCTCATTATTTCAGAATTTTACAATGCTATATGACGTGTTTTCGCAAACTATCATACTTTATTTTTGTAAATATATTTATATTCTATTGATTTATAGTTATTTATGAATTAAATATATACTTTTGTAAACTCATACAAACCCCTGGACGCGGACATTCAAACATCGCGAATTTGGCCTTTTTGGAAGCCGAAACGACTCCATGTTCATCTCAAAAACAAACCCGCCCAGAGGGCCTAAAAACGCCCTCTGCCCTCTTCCATTGTTTTTCTATTTGCCGCCAAACGCCCGTAGTTTTATTCGCGCATTTTTGTCACTTTTCACATACACCTTATTAATATAATTTCCCTGCCACATCAAAAAAAAGTTCTATCTTTGCACCTTCCTATGAAGGCAAAAGAGCACCATATTCAGGATTTGATTCAGGAGGGCGAGCACCAGATGCTCGACTTCAAGTTCGAGATTTCGGACAGCCGACGCATTGCCCGATCCCTGGCTGCCTTCGCCAACACGGACGGCGGGCGGCTCCTCGTCGGCGTAAAAGACAATGGTGCCATCGCCGGGGTGCGTTCCGATGAAGAGATCCACATGATACAGGCTGCAGCCGAGATGTATTGCCAGCCCAAGGTGGAATACACGACTGAGGAATGGGAGATCAACGGCAAGACCGTGCTTGAGGTCATCATCCCAAAAGACAAGGATCACAAACACAAAGCTCCTGACAACCAGGGCATTTACAAGATCTTTGTCAGGGTCAAGGACGAAAACCTTGTCGCAGACAGCGTATTAATTAAGGTGTGGAAGGCCGACAAATTCGCCAGACCCGCCAAAATTGCCTTCACCGACACGGAGACGCTCCTCCTCCACTACCTCAGAGAGCATGGCGAAATCACCCTAAAGGAATTCCAGGAGTTGGCACATATCAGCAAGCGGAAAGCGGAGGCCATCCTCGCCGATTTCATCCTCGTGGGCACCATTATCCTCGTACAAACCAACCAAAATACCGTTTTTCAGCTTGTGGAAGACCCAGAAAATGAATAAAAAATATCGTTTTTTTTGTGTTTTTTCTCATTAGATAAATTTTTTATATTATTGATTTACAATTATATAATACAATTTATCAAAAATAATTGAAAAAAGTGCTTGCCGGTAATAAAAAAGGTCGTACCTTTGCAATCCGCTTCGCTCAAAAAATGAGGGGTTGAAAGAAGGGTCTAGGAATTGAAGCGGAAAGTTCTTTGAAAGTCTGAGGCCAGCACAAGATACCTGCGCCGCGGGAGCGGCGCGAGGGAAGGAACCTTTTAAAAGGAACACCAAGAGAACATCGAGGCGGAACCCGAGATTCAGAAGAAAAATTTGAGTAAGAACAATAGTACAACGAAGAGTTTGATCCTGGCTCAGGATGAACGCTAGCGGCAGGCCTAATACATGCAAGTCGAACGGGAAAGGCTCCTTCGGGGGCCTT
>CADAPW010000044.1 GCA_902789915.1 uncultured Bacteroidia bacterium
GTCACACGCCACGTGTTGAACTGGTCAATCCATCCGTTGATTTTATCCTTGAAGGTCATCTTTGCCATTTTGCGGCCGCTAAAATAGGAAAAAGTAACGCGCAACGAAAAAAGAAATGAGATTTTCACTAATTTCGCAGTTCAAACTAATTGAGTCGGCCCTTCGACAGGCTCAGGGACCTGTTTTTCCCATAGATTAAGGGTGCCCGAGCCCGTCGAAGGCTCCCCGATACAACAATTAAACGATTAAACAATCAACAATTAAACACAATGAAGATTGTCAGCTACAACGTGAACGGCATCCGCGCGGCCATCAACAAGGGCCTGCTGCAATGGATCAACGACTACCAACCCGATGTGCTCTGCTTCCAAGAGCTGAAAGCCACACCCGACCAGATCCCCTTGATGGACTTCGAGATGATGGGCTACCACCACTATTGGTTCCCCGCGCAGAAGAAAGGCTACAGCGGCGTAGGCCTCATCACGAAGCAGGAGCCTGACAACGTGGTCTACGGCATGAACGAGCCACTGTACGACAACGAAGGGCGCTTCCTCCGTGCCGACTTCGGCGACCTGTCGGTGGTGAGTGTCTACCACCCCTCGGGCACCACAGGCGACGAACGCCAAGCCTTCAAAATGGTGTGGCTCGACTTCTTCCGCAACTATGTCAACGCGTTGAGGAAAGAACGTCCCAACCTCGTGCTTTCGGGCGACTACAACATCTGCCACGAGGACATCGACATCAACAACCCGAGGAAGCATGACACCTCGTCGGGCTTTCTGCCCGAGGAGCGCCAGTGGATGACCGACTTCCTCAGCGACGGCTACATCGACACGTTCCGTCACTTAGTGAAAGAACCCAACCGTTACAGCTGGTGGAGCTTCCGTGCCGGCGCCCGACAGAAGAACCTCGGCTGGCGCATCGACTACCATATCGTGACCGACAACATGAAGGACCGCATCGCCGGTGTCGACATCCTGCCCGAGGTGATGCAGTCCGACCACTGCCCTATCGTGCTGGAGCTGAAGTAGCAGTCAGCCTCCCATGTCATGCCAACGTGGGCATGTGCGAGAGCGGGCATCTATGGGAGGCGGTACAACAAGTATCAACCTTGAATGACGGCTTCAGGAAGCATAGATTCCATGCCACCGCACTACCTGACGCAGGAATGACATGCTTTCTGAAGCCTGTAAACAACCTTTTTCAAAAACACTTGCCTCCATTCCAGAAATTGTTGTACCTTTGCAGCGAATTTTAATCCTAAGGCCTAATAGTTCAAGGGATAGAACGGAAGTTTCCTAAACTTTAAATCTAGGTTCGAGTCCTAGTTGGGCTACAAAAAAGGAGACATCGATGATGCCTCCTTTTTTCGTTTATAGGTCAAAGACAAGCCTCACTCCACTATCGTCATCTCGTCAATCAGATGTCCGGCTCCGGCGAACTTGTCGATGATGAAGAGCACGTAGCGGATGTCGACGCTGATGTTGCGGCAGATGGCGGGGTCGTAGATGAGGTCACTCATCGTGCCTTCCCAGCAACGGTCGAAGTTGAGGCCGAGGAGCTGGCCTTCGGCATTCAATATCGGGCTACCCGAGTTGCCACCCGTGGTGTGGACGCTGGCGGTGAAGGCCACATGCATGGTGCCGTCCTTGTCGGCGTAGCGGCCATAGTCCTTGTTGTTGTAAAGCTCCTTCAAGCGCGGCTCCACCACATAGTCGTAGATGTCGGGGTTCTCCTTCTGCATGATGCCTTCGAGCGTGGTGAAGTGACGGAAGGTCTTGCCGTCCTGCGGCTTGAAGCCCTCCACCTTGCCGTAGGTGACGCGCAGCGTGAAGTTGGCGTCGGGGAAGAGACGCTTCTCGGGCTGCATCTCCATCTGGCCTTTCATGTAGATGCGACGCAGGCGGTCGTTGTCCTTGGTGATGCTCGAGATGTGCTCGTAGACGTTGTCGCGATAGAAGTTGATGAGGCTCATGTAGACCTTCAAAGCGGGGTCGTTGGCCAACTTCTTGGCATCTTTTACCTTAAAGTTATCCAGCAGCGCGTTCACCTTGTCTTGGTTCGTGAACATCGTCTTGCTGAAGAGCTTGTCGACGTATTCGTTCACGTCCTTGATGTCGTTGAGGAAGGCTGGACGGAAGTCGGCGGGTTGAGCCTTCAGGTATTCGTTGAGGGCCATGACGGCCACCTCACGGTCGATAGGCTCGTAGTAGTCCTTGAAGAAGCTGGCGGAGGTGCCTTTCAGCTGGTTGATGATGCGGTCGATGTCGTCCTGCGGCGTGTCCTTGGTCACCTCGGAGAGGCGGGCAAAACGTCCTGCAAAGCTGACGAGTTCGATGCGCAGACCCGCCTCAGCCATGTAGGTATAAGCCAGTTCGTAAGGCTCCAATTCCTTATAGTTTTTCTTGAAGTCGTTCAGCAGGTTGATATACATGTGACGGCTGCGTGCACCCAAAGCCCATTCCTGGAAATCGCGTTCAAAAGCGTGTTTCTTCTCCACACCGTGGAAGTGGTTGATGCCTTCAGTCACGCCCATCCATTTCTTCCAGCCATTGCCGAGTCCGGCGTGCTTGGAGGCATACTGTATGCGCACCTTGGGGTCTTGTTCCTGATATTTGTTGTAGATGTCGAGCACCTTGCCACGCAGGTCGACGGTGATGGGGTCGATGAGGTTGGCTTCCTGGTCGACGGCCACAGCGGGCAGGTATTCGTTGGTGCGGGCGGGATAGCCGAACACGAAGGCGAAGTCGCCTTCTTCAGCACCTTTCAGCGAGATGTCGAGATGCTTGGCGGGCTTGTAGGGCACGTTGTCCTTGTCGTACACTGCCGGATGTCCGTCCTTGTCGGCATAGACGCGGAAGATACTGAAGTCACCCGTGTGGCGGGGCCACACCCAGTTGTCGGTGTCGCCGCCGAACTTGCCGATGTTGCTCGGCGGGCAGCCCACGAGGCGCACGTCGGTGTAGATCTCGTTGAACAGTACATAGTATTCATTGCCCAAGAAGAACGGTTTGATGCTGACTTTGTATTTCGTCTCTTTTTCGAAGGCAGCGATGAGTTTCTTCATATTGGCATCGACTTTGGCCTGACGGTCGGTTTCGGTCATGTCGTCGGTGACGCCGTCCAGCACCTGTGCCGTCACGTCGCGCATCTCACGCAAGAAGATGACACTGAGGCCAGGGCAAGGCAACTCTTCTCCCCTATTCATGGCCCAGAAGCCGTTGGTGAGGTAGTCGTGCTCCACGGAGCTGTGTTTCTGGATGTAATCGTAGCCACAGTGGTGGTTGGTGAGCAGCAGGCCTTGGTCGCTGACGATTTCGCCAGTACAGCCGCCGCCAAAGAGCACGATGGCGTCCTTGAGGCTACTGTGGTTAATGGAATAAATGTCTTCAGCGGTGATTTTCATGCCCATCTCCTGCATCTCTTTCTCGTTGTATTGCAGCAACATGGGAATCCACATACCTTCGCCAGCGAAGAGGAAGGCGGGGAAAAGGACCAAAAGGGTCGTCAATAAATGGAATCGTTTCATATTCGTTAAATTAAATACGTAGAGACGTAGCGCGCTACGTCTCTACATGTGGTTGATTTTTCTTGTTAATCCAATCCGTGCCAGTCGTCGGTAGCGTCAAAATCCACTTCCTTGCACTGGGTGTAGAGGGAGGGGCAGTTCGAAACACGATAGTAGGCGTCGCCTTTCTGTTGCACCACCTCGATGCCGCGCCACGGTGTGTCATAGCCGTCGCTATACACCTGGAAATATTTCACATAGCCTTTCAACGACTGTGAGCGTTCGTCGTTGGGATAGGCGGGATTACGGCGCACCCGGATGGTGTAGGGTTTCTCGGGGTTGTAACCGTTGGCGGGCGTGGCACCCTTGAAGTACGACGACACCAGATAGGGACGCGCATAGCTGTCGTTTTCGCGGAAGATTTCCTTCAGCCGGCTGGTGACATAACTGAGGTTGGTATCGGTGTTGTTGAGTCTCAGGCAATCGAGGCCGACGTTTCTGTCGCGGCGGTACATCTCCATGGCCACCAGTTGCAGCATGATGCAGCCTTCGGGCGTGGTGCCGAGTTCGGACTGCAGGGCTTGGAATTCTTCCAGCGAGGCGGGAATTTTCTCGATGCTCACCTTGTCGGAGAAAGCAGAAGAGTTCCTCACTTCTTGTTGTACTTCTTTCTTCACTTCTTGCTTGATGGCTCTGCCGAGGCTGCCCCACTGGGCAAAGGTCGTTTCGCTTAATAGCAGCGCCAAAGCCAAGATAAGGATGTTTGTCTTTTTCATAATATCACAATTTTAGGTTATTGATGATGATTTGTTTTCGATGGGTTTTTACCTTGCAAAGGTAATGCCTTTTTTTGAAAAACAAAATCTTTAATCCCAAAAATAGAAGAAACTCACCACGCGGCAGAACAACTCGCGAAGCCAGGTCTGTTTCAGCTCAAGGTCGACATCCTTGGTGCGGCTGCGGAAGACATGAAATTTATAGAAGAAGTTATGCGACCGCCATTCGCGTATTTGCGACTCCATATCTCGTTGGTTGACCGCCATTTCTTGAGCACTCGCATCACGCAATTCCTGCAAATAGGCACGCATGTCTTCCTTGCTCGTGACAAGACACGAGTCCTCGATGTGCGTGTTGGTAGGGGTCGTTATGGCGTTGGTAAGATCCATTGTAGTATGTCGGCCCTTCGACAGGCTCAGGGACCTTAGTTATTCTGTTGGTTTAAACACGTGTCGTTGGCTGAGCATAAGCAAGAAGGCAAGCAAGGCTCCCAACACATCGGAGATGGTCATCGAGGCCCACATGCCCGTAAGGCCAAGCAGCCCCGCCTTCTCGAAAAGCGGCGGGATAAGATAGATCATCGGGGCGAGGAAGAGCACCTGACGCGAGAGGCTGGTGACGATGGCAATCCAAGGCTTGTCGATGCTCTGGAAGAAGTTGGAGTTGGTGATGGTAAAGCCCACCAAAGGGAACATCACCATTATGAAACGCATGGCGGGGATGCCGATTTGTATCAACTCCTCTTCCTTGGTGAACAGTCGCAAAAGGGTATGAGGCAATACCAAGGCAAGCATGGCCCCCACAGCACCAATCAGGATGTTAATTTTCATGGTTAGGGTGTAAACCTCCTTCAGTCGCAAGGGATGACCAGCACCATAGTTATAACCTGCAATAGGCTGCATGCCTTGGCACAGACCTAACATCAGCATCACACTGAGGCTGCAGAATGTGTTGACCAAGCCGTAGGCTCCCACGGCCAAGTCGCCACCGTAACGGATGAGCTGGTTGTTGAGCAACGCCACCACCGCCGAAGCCGCCAGGTTCATCGAGAAGGGACTCATGCCAATAAGCAAGATGTTGCGGAAGATGTAAAGTTTGGGTTTCCAAGCGTGACGACGGAAGCGGATGAACGAGCTTTTTTGCAAGAAATGCCACACGGCAAGGATGCCCGTACAGGTCATTGAGATGGTGGTGGCCCACGCCGCACCCGCAATGCCCCAATCCAGGACATAGATGAACAGCGCATCCAAAAAGATGTTGAGGATGGCACCGCCCGCCATAATCCACATCGACTTCTTGGGATAACCCGTGGCGCGTATCAAGCCTGTGAGGTTGAACGACAACGTGGTCATGAACATACCAGGCAACACGATGTCCATGTATTCACGGGCATAGGCGATGGTGTCGGCTGAGGCACCGAACATGGTCAGAATCTTGTCCATGAAGAGATAGCCTCCCGTGACGAAGAGGAAGCCGAAGAAAAAGGTGAGCAGCAAGCTGTTGCCCAAGATGTCCTCGGCCCATTTGTAGTCCTTTTTACCCAAGATAATCGACATGCGCGCCGCCGAACCTGCACCCACCAACGAGCCGAAGGCGTGGATGATATTCATGATCGGCATGGTGATGGCCAAGCCTGCAATGGCCAAGGCACCCACATATTGACCCAAAAACACGCGGTCGACGATATTGTAAATGGAGGCAATGATATGGCTGACGATGGACGGCAGGGCATACATCCACAACAACTTACTGATTTTCAGCGTCTCTAATTCCTTTGTCCTGTCAATAACTGGCATTGTGGGGTCGATTTGAAGGCGCAAAAATAATAAAAAGAAGGAGATTCCCTTCGGGAATGGAGCATAGTTTTTTTGAAACAGCGGCGGCTCAATGGACTTACAAACCATAACAAACTCAAGCCGCCACATAATAACTAATGATGTATTACTCCATTCCCGAAGGGAACCTTTGGGCAAACATTTGATAAATTTGGTAAGATTTACCCTTTTAAACCATTAATTTCTGTATCTTTGCCGCTCATTTCGTGAGCCGATTTCAACGACTTGCGGGATATGATAAAATAATGAAATTCAGAGCGTTATTCATATTATGGTCTTGCATTTTCTGTCTGGCGGCCAACAATTGTTGCGTGTCGTCGGGCAGCGATGCCTTCGCCAACGAGTTGAAAAGCATGGAAAAAGCCATTCCCTTGCCTTACAACGACGCTTTGGACAAGATCGTGAAGCAACTGGACGGCAAAAGCCTTCCCATAACCTTCACCAAATACGAAGCCTTCATCGACACGGCTTTGGCGCAGCGAGGCATGCCGTCGGAGCTGCGGTATTTGCCCTACGCCCTCAGCGGGATGAAAGCCAACTACAGCTATGGTGACCGCTGTGGCTACTGGGCTTTACCCTCGTTGGTAGGGATGCGCTACGGCCTTGCCATCGACGAAAGCCGCGACGAACGCTGGTCGGTTGAGGCGTCTACCTTGGTCGCCTTGGATTACCTCAACGACTTGCACGAAAAGTATAACGACTGGTGGCACAGCATCTTGGCCTACGCCAACAGCCCCACCTCGCTCAGCCACGCCTTGATTCACCACGGCAGCGAGCCAGAGCTGTGGGACTTCTACGAGCAAGACCTGATGCCCGACACCCGCGTCATCGCCGACTTCATCGCCTGCGTGTATCTCGGCAACCAAGGCAAGCTTAACTTTTCGACCAAAGACATGGAGCCATCGGTCGACAAACCCAAGAAAGTGTCGGTCCCTGAGCCTGTCGAAGGGCCGAACAAAAGAAACATCTCAGAGCCTAAGAAAGACTCTTTGACTGGCTCAGGGGCCAATAAAAGCCCAGAGACCGTCAAATACAAAATCAAGAAAGGAGACACTTTGACGAAAATCGCCAACAAATACCATGTCAGCGTGGCCGATTTGAAGAAGTGGAACAACTTGAAGAACGACAACATCCGTGAAGGACAAACCTTGACAATTAAAAAATGAAACCCATTCGCACACTGATATTTATCTTTTCTGTGATACTCATCCTTGGGGTGGCTTGGTATTTCTTCCCTGCCGAAGGCCTGGCCATCGGCAACCATACCCTGCGCTTCGCCTCCTACGCCGAGGACACTGCACCCGCCAAAGAAGAGGTGAACGTGGATGACGTCATCGATAAAGTGAACAAAAGCTTTGAGATGACCGTCTCAGATAACATGCTCGACAGCATGCGCTACTATCGCAGCTACCTGAAGGAGAACCCCAACCGCATCTATCTGCCCAACGACGACTACACCTATTTCGATAAGCTCTTCACACAACTAGAGCAAGCCGACGACGAAGGCAAGACCTACCGCATCATGCACTATGGCGACTCACAAATCGAGATGGACCGCATCTCGTCGGTGCTGCGCCAGAAACTGCAAGAACTCTTTGGCGGCTCGGGTCCCAACATGATTCCCGCCATCCAGCCTGTGCCGACCATCTCGGTGTCGCAGCACTCCAACGGCCTCAATCGCTTCGCCGTGTATGGTGACGCCGCCTCCAACCACCGCGCCTCGCACAACCGCTATGGCGTGATGGCGCAGTATGGACAAGTCATCGGTGGCGGCACCATCTCCTTCAGCCAAACCAACCACTCTCAAGCCTTCGATAACGCCAAGGAGTTTTCCACGGTGTCGTTGCTGCTGGGACACAACAGCGATAACTTCGCCGCCACGTTGAAATGCGACGACATCACCCCCGAGACCAAGGTATTGGCCGCCAACGACAGCGTGTCGCTCGTCACCTGGATCCTGCCTGCCGACATCAAGCGCGGTACCATCACCATGAAGGGCAATGCCGAAATCTATGGTGTCCTGCTTGACGGCGACGCGGGCGTGGCTGTCGACAACGTGGCTTTGCGCGGCTGCTCGGGCACCATCTTCACCCGCATGAACGAATCCGTCGCCCGCCAGTCGTTCAACCTCATCAACACCCGACTCATCATCTTGCAATTCGGCGGCAACCGCATGCCTGGCATCGCGTCGCCGAAAAACATCACGCCCTACATGGCCGAGCTGGAAAAACAAATCAACTACATGAAGCGCGTGGCACCCAAAGCCACCCTGCTCTTCATCGGCCCCGCCGACATGGGCAAGAGCTATGGCGGCAAGATGGGAACCTGGAAAAACCTCCCCGAGCTGAACGACTCGCTTCGCGTCATGGCCTTGCGCAACAACGTGGCCTATTGGGACATGTTCAACGTGATGGGCGGCGAAGGGTCGATGGCACAATGGGTGAGACATAGCCCACCGCTGGCAGGCCCCGACTACGTCCACTTCACCTTCAAGGGCGCGCAAGAAATCGGTTCCAACCTGGCCAAGTCGTTCACCACCTATTACGACTTCTACAAGATGCGCCAGCATGTGCCAAGCGAAAACGTGATTGAGTTCATCAACCTCGACCAAAGGGAAGACTCCATCCGCACCGCAGGACGCCTTAAGATGCCGTTCTACAAACCCTCGTATGAAAAGAAGAGATGAGGCAGTGGCTGGTTTACATAGGGTTGATGCTGGTATGCAGGATGCTCGTGGCACAAGACTTGCCGCTGGTGAAGGCCGTGCCGAACTATGACTTTGCCCATTTCGAGCACAACCAGATTCAGTATCCTGGCGACAGCCGCGCCATGGAACGCTTCTTCCAAAAGATGGACTCAGTGATCTTCCTCGGCGAAGGCAATGTGAGCATCATGCACATCGGCGGCTCGCATGTGCAGGCAGGTGTGTTCACCCAGCAATTCCGTGATAATCTTTTGAGTATCAGCGATGATTTGATTGGCGGACAAAACTTCGTCTTCCCCTTCACGGCAGGCGGCACCAACAATCCGTCGCATTATATTGTCCGCTCAACGGGAAACTGGAGCTACTGCCGCAATGCCGTCCGCCGCGAGACCGACAAGCGCATGGGACTGGCTGGCGCCGCCATCACCACCACCGACTCGATCGCCACGGTGAGCATTATAACCCGCGAAAAGAACCCTACCGACCTTACCCCCGACTTCGACTTTAACAAGGTGACCGTCATCGGCTTCTCGGAAACCGAAAATGTGGTGCCCGTGGTGAGCTATGATAGCACAGTGATTCAAGGGCAATATGACGAATGGAAGTCAACTTATACCTTCCAACTGCCTACTTTCACGGATTCCATCTGCATCTTGTTCGACTCCGTCCCGGGCGAATTCACTTTGACGGGCGTGCTGCTTGAAAACGACATGCCGGGCATCAGCGTGCACGGCATTGGCGTCAACGGTGCCAGCGTGCCTTCGTATTTGCGCTGCGACGACTTCGAACGCGACCTTGAACTGATTAAGCCCGACCTCATCATTTTCGGCATCGGCATCAATGACGCGGCGGAAAAAGACTTCGAGAAACAAGTCTTCATGAGGAACTTCGGCGAACTCATCCAAATCGTCAAGCGCGTCAACCCCGACTGCGCCCTGCTGTTCATGACCAACAACGACAGCTTCAAGAGCGTGAAAATCAAGAGGAAAAGACGTTATGAGGTCAATACCAACGGCCTCATCGTGGAGGAAGCCTTCATGGAGATGGGCAAACGCTACAACGCCGCCGTGTGGGACCAGTTCGACATCATGGGCGGACTGAAGTCGATGCAAGCCTGGGAACACGCAGGTTTGGCGAAGAAAGACAAGGTTCACTTTACCAACGAGGGCTACAAACTCTTGGGCGACTTGCTTTACAATGCTTTGATTACCAGATATATTGAACACATCCGACTGAACGCCAAAACAACCACGAGATGACATTTAACCCCGAAATAGCATTGGATTTCCTGACTAAGGTCTTCTCGTTCGACAAGGCCCATCCCTTGCTATTCACCCAGTTCTATTTCTGGGCGTTCTTCGCCGTGGTGTTCGCCTTCTTCTGCCTGCTCAGAAACAAATGCCTGCTGCGCAACACCTTCCTGTTTTTCGTCAGCTTGTTCTTCTATTACAAAACCAGCGGACTCTTCGTCCTGATTCTGGTTTTCATCACCTTATATAATTTCTTTGCGGGCAAGTGGCTGCATACGCGAAAGAAAGACGGCAGTCGCAATTTTGTGCTCGCACTCAGCGTGATTGTCAACCTGTCGCTGTTGTTCTACTTCAAGTACGCCTACTTCCTCACCGACCTAATTAACGACTTGACGGGCCTTGAGTTCCGCGTGTTCGACGTGTTCTCGTGGATGGGCAACCAAATCACGGGCGACAACCGCTTCAGCGTCGACACCATCCTGCTGCCGGTGGGCATCTCGTTTTATACCTTCCAAGCCATCAGCTACATCATGGACGTGTACCGCAAGCGCATCGAGCCGGTCCGTAACGTCTTCGACTTCGGCTTCTACGTGAGTTTCTTCCCGCAGCTGGTGGCCGGTCCCATCGTGAGGGCCAACGAATTCATCCCGCAGCTGCACAAGAAATATTTCCTTGGCCGCAAGCAGTTCGGCATCGCCATATTCTGGATCATGAACGGTTTGGTGAAGAAAATCGTGCTCAGCGACTACATCGCCGTCAACTTCATCGACCGCGTGTTCGACCAGCCGTTGTTGTACACCGGCTTCGAGAACCTTATGGCTTTGTTTGGCTATTCGTTGCAGGTCTACGCCGACTTCTCGGGCTACACCGACATCGCCATCGGCGTGGCCATGCTGATGGGCTTCTATCTACCCAAGAACTTCAACTCTCCTTATAAAGCCAAGAACCCTGGCGAGTTCTGGAAACGCTGGCACATGTCGCTGTCGCGCTGGCTGCAGGACTACCTCTACATCCCGCTGGGCGGCAACCGCAACGCCACCTTCGGCTCGTTCTGCATCATCATCATGATTGCCGCCATAGCCGTCTTCTTGTCGGGCAGTTGGTGGGTCGGCTTAGGTGTGGGTGTCGTCGCTGTGATTGTCGCTTTGGTCGCCATCTTCAAACCCGAGAAACGCAAAAAAATCACCACCAACATCAACGCCATGGACACGATGCTGCTCGGTGGCTTGTGGCATGGCGCCTCGTGGAACTTCATGATTTGGGGCGGCTTGAACGGCATCGGCATGATCTTCTACAAGTTCTGGAAAGACTGGAGCATCTATGGCCGCACCTTATTTATATTGGCCGTCACTTTCCTGCTGCGCCTGCTGTGCGTCTTCGTGCCACGCCCCGTGTTCAACGTGCTATTTGTGTGGTGTGCTATCATCTTGGCAGGTAACATGTTGCGGATGCTTTACAATCTCTTTGGCGGCAAAAAACCCTGGCAATGGCTGCAAGACGCCTGGGCCATCTTCCAGACCTTCACCTTCATCACCTTCACGCGACTGTTTTTCAGAAGCGGCTCCAACCTCGACCCCGCAGAAGCCAATGAAACGGCATGGAACACCGCCAAGAACATGGTCAACCAAATGGGTGGCCATTGGCGCATCGACCAAATTCCCGACATCGTTTGGCATTATCGCAACGTATTCATTCTCATCCTAATAGGAATGATTATCCACTGGCTTCCAGAGCATTTCAAGCGGCGCTACCGCATTTGGTTCGCCAAGATGCCCGTTCCGCTGATGGTGGTGGTCTGCGCCCTCGTCGTGTTCGTGATCTACCAATTCATCACGGCCGACCTGCAGTCGTTTATCTATTTCCAGTTCTGATTTCCGATTTGTATCTAACCGAACGGACCCGAAAACAAACCGAAGAGTGCTTTCGGATGATTCGGATTACTTCGGTTAGAGATCAATGTGTCAAAATCTCCAACCCCGTCTCGGTCATCAGGAAGGTGTGCTCCCATTGGGCTGAGGGCAGTTCGTCCTCGGTGATGACGGTCCAGCCGTCGGCCTTGTCGATGAAGACCTTCCACGTCCCCATATTAATCATCGGCTCGATAGTGAACACCATGCCCGGAACAAGCAGCATGCCTGTGCCTTTCTTGCCATAATGCAACACTTCGGGGTCGTCGTGGAACTTCAGGCCCACGCCATGGCCACAGAGGTCGCGCACCACGCTGAAGCCGTTCTTGTGGGCGTGCTGTTGGATGGCGTTGCCGATGTCGCCGACAAATCCGAAAGGCTTGGCAGCCTCCATGCCAACATAGAGACATTCCTTGGCCACGTCGACGAGTTTCTGCTTGCGCGCCGAGGTCTTTCCGATGACATACATGCGCGAGGCGTCGGCATAAAAACCGTCCAAAATAGTGGTGCAGTCCACATTGACGATATCGCCCTCCTTGAGGATTTCCTTGGCTGAGGGGATACCGTGGCAGACCACCTCGCACACGCTCTTCGGGTAGCCTTCGTAGCCCAACGTGGCAGGAATAGCACCATGCTCAATGGTGTAGTTATGCACTAAGTCATTGATTTCCAAAGTACTCATACCTGCATGGATCTTCTCACCCACGAGGTCGAGGATGGCCGTGTTGATGACGCCACTCTTCTTGATGCCTTCAATCTCTTCGGGGGTGCGGATGAGGGTACGCTTGGGCACCATCGCGCCTTTGGCTTCCAACGCCATCACTTTTTTGTCCAATGCTGTCGGCTCCTGTCCGGCCGGCACACGCCATTTTCTACGCCTTGTAAACATCATTCTTGAATTTTGCGGCAAAAGTACGGAAAAAAGTTTGCCCAATCGCTTTATTTCTTACTTTTGCAGATTGTTTGAGCACAAAATAGTCAATTTTAGCATATCAATTAAATACAACAACATGGAAGAAAAAAAGAGACTCTTTGAAGAATTCCCTCCCGTGACGACCGAAGAATGGGAAGCCGTCATCGAGAAGGACCTCAAAGGGGCAGATTACAACAAGAAACTGGTTTGGCGTACAGCCGAAGGCTTCAACGTGAGGCCTTACTACCGCGCCGAGAACCTGGCCGACATCCCGTGGACGGGACAGAACCCCAACGAGTTCCCCTACGTCCGTGGCAACAAGCCCGAAGGCAACGAATGGCTCGTCCGTCAGGACATCACCGTGAAAGA
Source organism: uncultured Bacteroidia bacterium (assembly GCA_902789915.1). Lineage (GTDB taxonomy): Bacteria > Bacteroidota > Bacteroidia > Bacteroidales > F082 > Limimorpha. Next base: position 13,264 of record CADAPW010000044.1, read on the forward strand.
CGTGCATGAGGCCAACAAAATCGCCCTCAACGCCATCAGCCGTGGTGCCAACAGCATCGGCTTCAAGCTGGAGTACGACAAGCCTTACGACACCATCGCCATCTCAACGCTGCTCAACGGCATCGACCAGAAGGCAGTGGAAATCAACTTCTACAATAACAAGTATCACCTCCCGCTGCTGGAGATGCTGTCGAAGGTGCCAGACATCAAGGGTTCGTTGAACTATGACCCGTTGACGCGTTACCTGCGTCGCGGCGTGTGGTACATCAACGAGGGTGCCGACATGGAACTGGGTTATATCGTCGTCAAAGCCGATATGCCTGACTTCCAAACAATCGGCATCAACGGTCACGTATTCACTAACGCTGGTGCCACCATCGTGCAGGAAATGGCCTTCAGCCTCGCAGTGGGTGCCGAATACCTCGACAAACTCACCGAGAAAGGCCTGACCATCGACGAGATCGCACCCAAGATGCGCTTCAACCTCGCCATCGGACAGAACTACTTCATGGAGATGGCCAAGCTGCGTGCCTATCGCCTGCTGTGGGCCAACATCGTGAAGGCCTACGGCGGTAAGGAAGAGAACGCCAAGATGCACATCCACGCCACCAACGCCGAACTCGGTATGAGCCTCTATGATGCATACGTGAACATGCTGCGTACCACCACGGGCACGATGTCAGCCGTCCTCGGTGGCGTTGACTCGTTCACCGTGATGCCGTTCGACACGCCGTTCGAAATCCCCACCGACTTCGCCGACCGTATCGCCCGCAACCAGCAGCTCATCCTCAAGGAAGAGGCCCACTTCGACAAGGTGGCCGACCCCGCCGCAGGTTCCTACTACATCGAGAACCTCACCGAGAGCCTGGCCGTGGCCGCTTGGGAC
>CADAPW010000045.1 GCA_902789915.1 uncultured Bacteroidia bacterium
ACTAAGAGCATCGAGGACCATAACGGCAAAACCCTTGTCTCAGAGGGCCTTGACGCTAACTATTTCGATATGATAAACTATGCGGTGTTTGCGTTGATTCTGATGAGTGAATAACCCCGCTGAAATCTTATAGCTATGAAAAAACAAACGAATACATTGCCATGGATCAGCATTTTGGTGGCTTTGGCCTCGGCGGTGGGCATCTATTTCCTGCCTGACTTCCATTATTGGTTTTTGGCCATATTGTTGCTTAACCTGTTGGCTTCCTTGGTGTTCAGCAAGAAATACAGTCTTGGGGCATTGACCATCTGCCGCCTGTTGGTGGGTGCCTTGTTCATTTTCAGCAGTTTCACCAAGGGTGTAGACCCATTGGGCACGAAATACAAAATGCTGGATTACTTAGCGGTCTACGGCATGACCTGGCTGAATGATTTTGCCTTGGTCTTGGCCATGCTGATGATTTTGGCTGAGTTTATCGTCGGTATCTGCTTGTTGACCAAGGTGTTTCCTCGACTGGCAGTGCTGGGCGCCACTTTATTGATGCTGTTTTTCACCATCACTACCTTGTTCGACGCCTTATACGACCTTGTGCCCGACTGCGGCTGTTTCGGTACGGCCATCAAGATGAGCAACTGGCAGACCTTCTACAAGAACCTCGTTATCGATGCGGTGCTTATTCCGCTTATAATGAACAATGGGCAGCTGAAAAACAAGCTGGAAACCGGCGTTCAGTTGATTATCGCCTGTGCTTTTGCCTTGGCGTTTTTAGGTTTCGAGATTTACAACTATCGCCATTTGCCTGTGGTCGACTTCATGAATTGGAAGGTGGGTAAGCAGCTGACCGTTGAGACACAAGACGCAAGTAAAGTGTTCTTGACCTATAGAAACAAAGCCACGGGTGAGACGAAAGAATACCTGTCGCCCAACTATCCTTGGAACGACTCGGTGTGGATGTCGCAGTGGGAATTTGTCGACCAAAGAGTGGAAGGTGGTGCTAATTTCCTTGGATTCAGTGCTTTGGATGAAGAAGGAAACGATATTACGGAAAGCATTCTCACCACCGAAAACCTGCTGATGTTTACTTCCCATGATTTGTCGAAGCTGACGGAAAAGGATTGGGAGAATGCCAAGGAGATTACCAACCTTGCAGAGGAGCATGGCATGACGGTGATTTGGGTGGTTGCCGAAGAACCGCATTATGTGGAATATTTACAGGGACAATACGATTTCTTGTTCGAGGTGTACTATGCCGACGAGCTGGAAATCAAGCCGATAGTTCGTTCCAACCCAGGCTTGATTTGGCTTGACAACGGTTTGGTCAAAGACAAGTGGAGTTCGGTTGACTTTTCGAAGGCTTTGAAGGCATTGTGACACGATGGGGAGCTACATCATCAGGAAGTTGTTGTATGGTATCGCGGTGCTGTGGGGTGTCGCGACGCTGGTGTTTTTCCTCTTCAACATCCTGCCTGGCGACCCTGCCCAGATGATGCTCGGCCAGCGTGCCGACCAAGAGTCGGTGAACGCCATCCGTGAGGAGTTGGGCCTCAACCAAAGCCTTGGAAAACAGTATGTCGACTATCTGAATGACCTTGTTCCGATTTCGTTTTATGATGTCTCGCAAGGCGAGCAAAAACTACAAAAAATCGGGAATTACGCCAAGGTTGCCACCTTGGGTGCGACGGCTATCGTTCTGAAAGCGCCCTACTTGCGCATGTCGTACCAAAGCAAGCGTAAGGTCTCCGACATTTTGGGCGAGGCTTTCCCGAACACCTTGCTGCTGGCTGCCGTTTCCATCTCCATAGCGATGGTTTTGGGCTTGGTGATTGGCATCCTGACGGCTGTAGTCAACACCAAGTTCCTCAACAAGTTGACACTGTTCATTACCACGATAGGCATGTCGTTGCCTTCGTTCTTTGCTGCCATCTTGATGGCATGGGTTTTCGGCTTTTTGCTTGAGCATTATACTGGCCTTAGCATGACGGGCAGCCTTTACACCGTTGATGAATACGGCAGGGGAGAGTTTCTGAGTTTACGCAACCTCATCTTGCCCGCTTTGACCTTGGGGATGCGCCCCTTGGCTGTGGTGACGGAACTGACACGTACTTCTTTGCTCGAAGCCATGTCGATGGATTATGTTCGTACGGCACGAGCCAAAGGCCTGAAACCTTGGCGCGTCATCTGTGTTCATGCCTTGCGCAACGCCTTGAATCCCGTGGTGACGGCAGTGTCGGGCTGGTTTGCCTCATTGTTGGCGGGTGCGGTTTTTGTTGAGTATGTCTTCGACTGGAAGGGTATCGGCGTGGTTGTGGTGGATGCCTTGGATAAGTACGACTTTCCTGTCATCATGGGGGCGGTGCTGCTCATCGCGGTCATGCTCGTCGTGGTCAACATCGTGGTGGACATCATCTACGGCATCATCGACCCGAGGGTGAGGATAAATGCGTAAGTTGTTTGTTTTCAAGAAAATCTGATAGTGAACGTACTGCCTTCGCCTTCGGTAGAAGTCACTTTGAGTGTCGCACTATGTTTCTCCAAAATGGACTTGGAGAGCGCGAGGCCGATGCCGTTGCCCGAGAACGAGGCCGCGTTGGAAGCGCGGTAGAACGGCTCGAAAACGTGCGGCAGGTCGGCGGCGGGAATGCCGATGCCGAAGTCGATGACCTCGATGCGGCGTTGTCGCGCCTTGACGACAATCGGCTGGCCATCAGCGTATTTCCTTGCGTTTTTCACGATGTTGCCGATGGCGATTTGCAGTAGTTCCTCGTTGATTTGTACGCTGAAATCGTCGATGATTTCAACCTGCGTGTTGTCGTCGGCAAAGCGGCTGAGGAACGGACCGATTTCCATTTCGGGTGCGTCCTCCGACTCGCTTTTGTTGTGTGAAAAATACAGCAGTTGCTTAATTATCTTGATGATACGGTCGGTTTCCTTGCTGATTTTGGTCAAGGAGTTGCGGTATTCTTCGGGCGACCGCTCGCGCATCAGGGCCACTTCGCACTCGCCTTGGATGGCCGTCAACGGGTTGTTGATTTCGTGCGAGGCGTTGTTGACAAACAGTTTTTCGGTTTGGTAGTCTTGGTCGATGCGGTCGATCATCCGTGCAGCGTAGAGGCGGCTGATGAGGAACAGCACCACCGAGGCGACGGCGATGAGCAGCACCAATGCCCACCCGATGCTGCGCGAAATCTGTTTGCCGTAGGGGTTGCGGCTGAAGACGGCCACGGCAAAAGTGCCTTCGTTGTCGTAGTAAATCAAGGCCGTGCCCACCTCCTCGCCGACGCGAAAATTGACGACCTCGCCTTTGTAGAGTGCTTCCAACTGCCTTTCGCTCAGGAATTTGTGTAGTTCGATGTTGGCGCTGTCGCGGTCGGCGGTGTTGATGAAAACCTCGCGCGAAGTGGGGATGGAGTTTTGGCGGCGTTGGATGACGTTTTGGTAGCGGATGGAGTCGAGTTCGTCTTTCTCGAAACGCTCCATCGCCACGATTTGCGTTTTTTCACTTAAATACCTGTAATACAGCGTTTCCGTGTAGCGCGACGACAGGATGAAGAACACGCCGCAGGCGATGAGCACCAGCCCGATGGTGATGAGCGTGTAGATGAGCGATATTTTTCGGCTGGGTTTCATGGCTCAAGCGGGGCTTTTCATCATGTAGCCGACGCCCGTCAGCGTGTGGATGAGCTTGGCGGGGCAGGGGTCGTCGATTTTGCTGCGGAGGTATTTCACATACACATCGACGATGTTGGTGTTGGTGTCGAAGTCCTTGTCCCACACGTCTTTAAGCAGTTGCTGTCGCGTGAGCGGCTCGTCGTGGTGGGCGATGAAGTATTCCAGTAGGCGGAACTCCTTGGTGCTGAGTTCCACGTTCAGTTCGCCTCGTGTGGCGCGATGGGTCACGGGGTCGAGGGTGAGGTCGGCGAAGGCGGTGGCGCGGTCTTTCTTCATGGCCTCAACCCGCCGGAGCAAGGCCTCGATGCGAGCCAGCAACTCCATGAACTTGAAGGGTTTGGCGAGGTAGTCGTCGGCACCGGCATGGAGTCCCATCACGATGTCGTCGGTCGTGTTGAGCGCGGTGAGCATCAAAACGGGCGTGGCGTAGCCTTGGTGTTGGCGCAGCTTGCGGCACAGGTCGAGGCCGTTTAGTCCGGGCATCCGGATGTCGAGGACGACGAGGTCGAAAGTGCTGTTGGTCAGCATTTCCCAGGCTTGCAGGCCGTCGTTGGCGGTGGCCACTTCATAGCCGAAATCACTCAGGCCTCGGCTCACAAAGTCACGGATGCCTTCCTCGTCTTCCGCTATCAAAATTCTTTCCTTGCTCATGGTGCGGCAAAAGTACGCTTTTTTACAATTTCCTCATCCTCAGCTTGCCGTTTTTGTCGAACAGGCGCTTTTTGTACACCGCCTCGACCACCAAGGGGAACACGAAGAGCGAGAAGAACGTGGCCGTGACGAGGCCGCCGATGATGACGATGGCCAACGGGCGCTGGCTCTCGGAGCCGATGCCGTGGCTGAGCGCGGCGGGCAACAGGCCGAGCGTGGCCATCATCGCGGTCATCAGGATGGCGCGGGTGCGGCTGCGCATTCCGTTGGCGACGGCATCGGGCAGGGGCTGTCGTCGCCGCAGGTTGTTCTTGATGTCGGTGAGCATGATGACGCCGTTTTGGATGCAGATGCCGAACAGACAGATGAACCCGATGCCGGCGGAGATGCTGAAGTTGAAGCCCGTCAGCCACAGGATGAGCAGTCCGCCGACGGCGGCTGCCGGCACGTTGAGCAGCACAAGGAGCGCGTCGCGACCACTGCCGAAAAGCACATACAAGATAATGAAAATGAGCAGAATGCTGATGGGCACCACTTGTGCCAAACGCTTCGAGGCGCGTTTTTGGTTCTCGAAGTCGCCGCTCCACTCGATGCGGTAGCCCGACGGCAGGCTGACGGCCTCGGCCACCTTTTGCCGCGACTCATCGACCGCCGAGCCCATGTCGCGTCCGCGCACCGAGAACTTGACGGCGCAATACCTTTCGTGGTTCTCGCGATATACGATGAGCGGCCCCGTGATGGTGCGGATTTCGGCCAGCTCGCCGATGGGAATCATCGCGCCGTTGCAGGCCGGCACCTTGATTTGCGCAATCTGCGCCTCGTCGCTGCGGAACGGCTTGTCGTAGCGCACCACGAGGTCGAATTTGCGCTCCTCCTCGAACACCTGCGATGCCGCCTTGCCGCCGATGGCCATCTCGATGGTGCGTTGCACGGCTTCCTTATCCACGCCGTAGCGCGCCAGCTTCGCCTCGTCGATTTCAATCCTCAGTTCGGGCTGCCCGATGTTGCGGATCACGCCGAGGTCGGCAATGCCACGGATGGGTTCCATCGTATTGAAGATTTGTTGCGCAAGTCGCTCGCTTTCATACAAATCGGGGCCGAACACCTTGGCCACGATGGCGCCTTTCACGCCGCTGACGGCCTCCTCCACGTTGTCGGAGATGGGCTGCGAGAAGTTGAAGTCGATGCCGGGATAAACCGCCAACGCCTTGTCGATGTCGGCGATGAGGCGTTCCTTGTCCTTGCTTTTGCCGCCGTCGAGTTTCACGAAAAGCTCGATGTTGTAGAAGCCCGTGGCGTCGGTGCCGTCGTTGGGCCTTCCGGTCTGGGTCATCACCTCGCTCACTTCGGGGAAGGCCATCACGCGGTGGCGCAGGTCGTCGGCGATGCTGACGCTTTCCGTCAGCGAGATGCTTTGTGGCAGCGTGGCGCGGATGTAGATGGAGCCTTCGTCCATCTGCGGCAGAAACTCGGTGCCGAGCAGGAAAAACACGCCCAGTCCGGCCACCATTAGGGCGCAGCACACGACGATGGTTTGCGGTCGGTGGCTGTGGAAGAAGTCGAAGATGCGGTTGGCGCCGCCCGTGACGACCTCAAGGAAGCGGTTCTTTTTCTCGCGCACGTTCTTTTTTAACAATAATGACGACAGCACGGGCACCAAGGTCAGCGTGGCAATCAGTGCGCCGAGCAACGCGAAACCGAGCGTGAACGCCAGCGGCGAGAACATTTTGCCCTCCACTTTTTGGAACGAGAAGATGGGAATGAGCGCGGTGATGATGATGAGCTTGGCGTAGAACACGCTCTTGGCCTTGTTGCGGGCGGTGAGGCGGATGGCGCCGCTCTTGCTCCAGCGGTTGAAGGCGGCCATGCCCATCTCTCGCGCTTTCTCGTCGAGCATCACGAAAAGGGCTTCCACCATGACCACCGCGCCGTCGATGATGATGCCGAAGTCGATGGCGCCCATCGAGAGCAGGTTGGCGTTCATGCCGAACAGGTGCAGGCAGATGAAGGCGAACAGCAGCGCCAAGGGAATGACGGCGGCCACGATGACGGTGGTGCGCCAGTCGCGCATGAACAGCAGCACCACCAAGGTGACCAGCAGAATGCCCTCCAACACGTTGTGCAGCACGGTTTTGACGGCCAAGTTCACCAAGTCTTCGCGGTCGTAGAACGCCTCGATGCGCACACCTTCGGGCAACTCGCGCTCTACTTCGGCGATCTTTGTTTTCAGCGCGGCGATGACCTTTTCGGGGTTCTCGCCCTTGCGCATCACGACGATGCCTTCGACCACGTCGCTGTCGTCGCCTCTGCCCACTTGGCCCAAACGGGGCTGGCACGACTCCGACACCTGCGCGACATGGCGCACAAGGATGGGCGTGCCCTTGATGTTTTTCACCACGATGTTGCCGATTTCCTCGGTGTTGTTGATGATCCCGATGCCGCGCACGACGTAGGCCTGCCCGCTTTTCTCGATGATGTCGCCGCCCACATTGACGTTGCTGTTGGCGATGGCCTCGAACAGCTCGATGGACGAGATGCCGTATTGCGCCAGCAGGTTGGGGTTGAGGCTCACCTCGAAGGTCTTCACCTCGCCACCGAAGCTGACGATGTCGGCGATGCCCGGAACGGAGCGCAAACGCCTGTCAATCACCCAGTCTTGCAGCGTTTTCAGTTCGCGCACGGTGTGGCGGTCGCTTTTCAGGGTGTAGCGGAACACCTCGCCCGTGGGTCCGTAGAGCGGCTGCACGTCGGGGTCGGCGCCTTCGGGCAAGTCGGCATCGGCGAGCATGTTGTACACTTGCTGGCGGGCAAATTGCGCGTCGGCGTGGTCTTCGAAGATGACGGTCACGACGGAGAGGCCGAACAGCGTCGTCGAGCGGATGTCGGTCTTCTGCTGCACCGAGTTCATCGCGATTTCGATGGGGATGGTCACGAACTTCTCGATCTCCTCGGCGGAACGGCCCGGCCATTGCGTGATGATGATGACCTTCGTGTTGGTCACGTCGGGGAAGGCATCGACGGGCGTGTCCGTGAAGCACCAAACGCCATAGACCACGGCCACGAGCGTGACCACGAGAACCAAGTACTTGTTTTTCAGCGAGCCGCTGATGATTTTGTCGATGAAACTGCTCATGGCTTCAGTTCGTTATAGATGAGCAATGCGTTGCGGTTCACCACCCGCTGGCCTATGTTCAGGCCGCTTTGGATGTAGGCCATCGCGTCGGACGAAAGCGCCACTTCCACCTCCTGAAGGCGGAACTTGCCCTCCTCGCTGACCACGAGGAAGTTTTTCCCGTTCTCAAACACCACCGCGCTCGACGGCACGGCGGGCAGGGTAGGGGTGTCGGCTTTCGGAAGGATGCGGATGTTGGCGAACATGCCGGGCCGGAGCCGCAGGCTGGGGTTGTCGAGGACGACGCGCACTTTCATCGTCTTGCTTTTCGCGTCGAGCGCACCGTAAATCTTGTCGATGGTGCCGCGATAGGTCTCGCCGGGCCACGCGATGACCTCTACTTCCACCTCCGCGCCTTCGCCGACGCGGTAGATGTCGCTTTCGTAAACGTCGGCCACGGCCCAAACGGTGTTGAGGTCGGCGATGACGAAGGCCTCCTCGCCGGCGGAGATGAACATGTTGCTGTAAATCGATTTTTTCAGCACGATGCCGTCGATGGGCGAGGTGAGGCGGGTGGAGGCTTGCCCCGTGTAGCCGTTGATGTTGGCCACCGATTGCAGGCGTTCAAGGTTCGACTTCGCGATGTGGAGGCGTGTGCGGGCCTCGGCCACTTCGCGTTCCGAGGTCAGACCGTCCTCGAAAAGGTGCTCCTGCATGGTCAGGTCGCGCTGGGCCAATTGTTTCTCGGCCTCGGCCTCCTGAATCTCGCGGAGGTGGTCGGCGGCGTCGGTGCTGTGGACCACGGCGAGGACGCTGCCTTTTTTCACTTCGTCGCCGATTTCCGCCTGCACGTTCTGCGTCTTGCCGCCAAAGGGCGAGACGACATGCGCCATCTTGCTCTCGTTGGGCTTGATTTGGCCGCTGAGGGTGAGGCTGCTCTGCGCCTTACCTTCCGTGGCCTCGACCACGGAGATGACTTCCTCGACGGAACGTGTTGTTTGCTGCGGCGGTTCGCTTTCGCTGTGGCAACCTTGCAAGGCGGCGGCCAAGAGTAGGATTGTGGTGAATTTGTTGGTTTTCATAGGATTATCTTATATTGATGATTTCTTCTCCGTAGGCTTCATTGAGGTCGATGGCGGACTGGATGACGGCATTGCGGTCGTCGATGAGGAGGAGTTGCGTGTCGCGGTAGGCTTCGTAAATGCTGATGAACTCAAGGAGCGAGATGTCGTGGCTGAGCAGTCGGCGTTCGATGCCTTCGGGCGTGAAAGCGGCGGCAGCGGTGCTTCTCGCGTCGTGGAGCAGGGAGAGCTGCCGCAGCAATTTGTCGCGGCACAGGCTGATTTCCGCATTGACCTTGTTTTTCAAGGCTTCCTCCTCGATTTCCGACTGCCGGAGCATGGCTTGCGCCACCTTGATGTTGCCTTGGTTGCGGTCGAAAACGGGTAGGGAGAGCTTCATCCCGATGCCCCAAAAGTCGCGGCAGATGTTGCCGTTTTTGTCGTATTCCGCCTTCACGCTGAGGTTGGGCAGGGCGTTGGCGCGTTGCAGCCGCAGGTCGTGTTCGGCGGCCTGTCGTGCGCTTTGTAGGGCCAGCATGTCGGGCCGCGACGCGCCGATTTGTTCCGAAAGCGAGGCTATGTTCGTCAGGTCGTTGAGGATGCCGTTTTCGTCCAAGTCCACGCCAAACGGGGCGTATTGCCTCATGCCGAGAATCAGCCGCAGGTCGTTCTTGCGCTGCTCCGTTTGCGTCAGCCAGTCGTTCTGCTCGTTGGCCAGTTGCAGTTTGACGGCCTCCATGCGGATGAGGTCCATTTTGGAAAGGTTGCCTTGGGCTTCCTGTTGGCGGTAGGCGGTGAGGATGCGTTCCACCGAGCGGATTTCGTCGTCGTAGACGGCGGTTTTTTGGTGCAGGAAATGGATGTCGGCGAGGGTGCGGTGGAGTTCCATTTTCAGCTGGTAAGCCGTCCATTGCCTCTCGTGACCGCTCATTTCCGCGAGGGCGCTTTGCCTCCCGATGCGTTGTCGCCGTTGTCCCCCGATGGGGATGGGCTGCTCGATGGCGATGTAGGTCTCGCCCTCCCGCGACGGGTCGAAGTAGCGGCCTGTCAAGGGGTTATAGACGTTGTAAAGGAAATCCACTTCGGGATTCTCGAAACGCCGCTCTTGCTGCAACGCCGACTTCGCGGCTTCCTCCTCGAGCGTGGCGATTTGCAGCGCGGGATTGCGCTCAATGAGCATTTGCTCGGCTTCGCTTACGGTAATCTTGTTTATAACGGATTGGTTCTGTTGGCAATAAACGGTTCCGCAAACAACAATTGCAATAACGAAAAGTGATGTTTTCAAACGGTTCATCGGCAAGGGTTTTGTGGCGGCAAAAGTAGCGGGAAAGGGAGCGTGAAACAGGCTGTTTCCATTAGAAAACACTTAAACCAAATTAGAAATTTCTAATCTGTTCCGTGTTTTTGCGGTTTATTGCGTACATTTGCGGCGCAAAACAGAGGATCATGGACAAAATCGGAAAATATGGGTTTATGGCCGAACCGTTCCACTGCGACTTCTCGGGTCGGATGTTCCTCGGTCACCTTGGAAACCAGATGCTCAACGCCGCCGATTTCCATTCCACCGACCGTGGCTTCGGCATGAAATACCTGATGACCATCAAGCGTTCGTGGGTGCTGTCGAGGCTGGCCATTGAGATGGAGGAGATGCCATCGCAACATGAGCGTTACACCATTGAGACATGGGTGGAGGGCGCGATGAAGTTCTTCACTAGCCGTAATTTCTGCGTGTCGGACGGCAACGGTAAGGTCTACGGCTATGGCCGTTCCATCTGGGCGATGATCGACACGGAGACAAGGCAGCCCACCGACATCTATTCCATCGACCAAGGTGCCATCAACAACTGGATCGTGGACGACAACCCCTGCCCGATTGAGAAAGGCGGTCGTGTAAAGATGTCGGGAAACGCCGCCTTGGTGCGGACTATTGATGTCAACTACAATGACATTGACATCAACGGGCACGTCAACTCGGTAAAATATATTGAGCATGTGCTGGACCTGTGGGACATCGCCTGGTATCGCGAGCATCGTCTCAAGCGTTTCGAAATCGCATACGTGGCCGAAGCGCATGAAGGCGAGAAGCTGAGTTTTTATCGTGAGCAAACTTCTGAGAATGAGTATTGTGTGCGTTTGGTAAAGACCGAGACGACGGGTAAGGAGACGGAAGTGTGCCGATGCAAGTTGACATTTGTTTCAGAAAAGGGTGGGGGAGCATGAAAAAATGGGCATTTTTGTTGTTTTGTCTGATGCCGTTGTTTTGCAAGGCACAGTTGATGGCTTGCCGTGACCAAATCAAAGATGGCTACGACTTTTGGCTGTATCTTCCTGATGACTATGAGAATTCGGGGAAAAAGCCTTTGGTGTTGTTTCTTCACGGCAAGAGCCTTAGCGGACATAACCTGAACATGGTGCGCAACTATGGCTGCATCGATGCGGTCTCGCGCGGACGGGCTATTGATGCGGTGGTTGTCGCTCCGCAGACTGCCGGAGCCTGGCAACCTGACAAGGTGATGGAGGTGATTGACTGGGTGACAAAAAACTATAAGGTCGACATGAACCGCTTTTATGTGTTGGGCATGAGCATGGGCGGCTATGGAACACTTGATTTTGTGGCGACCTATCCCGACAAAGTGGCTGCAGCTATGGCGCTTTGTGGTGGTGCTACTGTGCTTGATTTGTGTGGCCTCGACGAGGTGCCTTTGTGGATTATCCATGGCACGGCCGACACTGCGGTGCCGGTCGGGTGTTCCGATAGGGTGGTTGAGGCAATGGCGGCCTGTGGCGACACAACACGGCTGATTTACGATCGTTTCAAAGGCGTGAACCACACCCGATTGGCGCGGGTCTTTTATCTTGAGGAGACATACGATTGGCTCTTTGCTCACCAGTTGACTGATTCGTTGCGTGCAGTGGACAAAAACGTTGAGATAACTGCGGAAACGCTGAAAACCGCTTTTGACGACCTCACCCGAAACACTCAGATGAAGGTGGTCAATGTCCCAAATCCCAATGAAGCGGAACGACGGTATTACATCGTAAAAAAAGGAGATTCGCTTAGTTCGATAGCCGTGGAAAACAATACGACAGTCTCTATTTTGTGCAAGTTGAACAAGATGAAGAAAACTGATGTGTTGAGGACAGGAAAGAAATTGAGAATAAAGTGATTTGTAAATGACAAAAATTCGTATCTTTGTAGTTTAGATGGATTTGTTCAGCCGTTTTTAATTTTTTGAATCTTAAATCTTTGAATTTTAAATCTTTGAATATTAAATCTTTAAATTAGAATATTATGAGAAGCAAAATCGTTGCAGGAAACTGGAAAATGAACCTCACTTTCGATGAGGCCGAAACTTTGGTTGACGACATTCTCGACCGCCTTGATGAACAGGAAGAAATGGACTGCGAAATCATCATTTGCCCGCCGTTCCCTTATCTTGAGATGCTGACGGACTACGAATTTGACGAGCAGCGTTTCAATGTGGGCGCACAGAATTGCAGCGCCTACAACAAAGGTGCTTACACAGGCGAAGTTTCAGCCAAAATGCTGAAATCCATCGACGTGGATTATTGCATCGTCGGTCATAGCGAGCGCAGGAAATACTTTGGCGAGACCAATGAAATCCTTGCCGAGAAGATCAACCGTCTGATTGAGAACAACATATCCCCGATTTATTGCGTCGGAGAGGTGTTGGAAGAGCGTGAGGCAGGCCGTCATTTCGAGGTCGTCAAGGAGCAACTGGAAAAGGGCTTGTTCCACCTGGATGGCGATGCCATTTATGATACCATCATCGCCTACGAACCCGTTTGGGCCATCGGCACAGGCAAGACCGCCACACCCGAGCAGGCACAGGAGATGCATGCCTTCATCCGCTCTCTGATTAAGGAACACTATGACGAGGCCACGGCTGACGAAATCCGCATCCTTTATGGCGGCAGCTGCAATGCCAAGAACGCCACGGAGCTGTTCTCGCAACCCGATGTGGATGGAGGTCTCATTGGTGGTGCTTCCCTGCAACCAAGCCTCACATATCGGCGAAGAATGAAGACCTTTGAATATAGTTTCACCGCACCGTCCTCCGACATCCAACACGATATGCTGACCACGATGCTGGCGGAAATCGGTTTTGACTCCTTTATGGACGAGGATAGATGCCTAAAAGCTTATTGCTCAGCGGAAAGCCGTGATGATACGGCTGTGGGAAACCTTTTGGATGAGCCGTCATTTTCCGACATTCGTCTGTTGAAAGTGGAGGAGATGCCCGATAAGGACTGGAACGAACTTTGGGAGGCTTCCTATCAGCCTGTGGTGGTCAACGAGCGTTGCCGCGTGCGAGCTCCTTTCCATGAACCTGACCCGAGCTTTGAGTTCGACCTTGTCATCGAGCCGAAGATGTCGTTTGGTACTGCCAATCACGAGACGACCGCCCAAATCATTCAGCTGATGTTGGAAACGGACTTCAAGGGGAAGGAAGTTCTCGACATGGGTAGCGGCACGGCGGTGTTGGCGATTCTCGCCAAGAAACTAGGCGCTGCACACACTGTCGCCATCGACAACGACGAATGGGCCTACCGCAATGCCTTCACCAATTGCGAGCTGAACGGCATCTCCGACATTGAAATTGTCCTCGGCGAT
>CADAPW010000046.1 GCA_902789915.1 uncultured Bacteroidia bacterium
GGTGTTGGATATAGGTTTTGAAATCTAACTTTTACTAACTATGGAACCAAATTTCATTGATATCCACACCCATACGACAAAAAGTAGAGACAATCTCATCCAAATCGTCAATCTGGATTTAAACCAGTCATGTCCCGAGCAAGGTTGTTTTAGTTATGGCATTCATCCATGGGCTTTGAATAACACTGATTTTCAAGCAGAAAAAGCATTGCAAGCTCTTGAAGAAAAACTGAAATTACCTCAAATTGTAGCTCTTGGCGAAGCGGGTTTGGACAAGATACACAAGGCAAGTTTTGAACGACAGATTGAACTCTTTGAGCGACAAATCGAGCTTTCGGAAACCTTGCAAAAGCCCATGATTCTGCATGATGTGAGAAGCCATAACGAAATCATCGCCTTGCGGAAGAAACACAAAGCCCAACAGCCGTGGATTTTGCATGGCTTCAGCGGAACGGAACAGGACATAAAGCAACTCATCGGGCAAGGGATTTATCTTTCCGTGGGCGAGAGCTTACGGAATCCCGAAAGAAAGATTCATAAATCATTCAAATTCATTGATTTGAATTATCTCTTCCTGGAAACCGACATGGCGGAAATCAGCGTGGAAATGATTTATAAGGCAGCGGCAAATTTGCTGGAAATGGATATTGTTTCATTACAAAAACAAATCTTTGCTAATTTTGCACGATTATTCTGATGACACGCTTCGCGTCACTGCGAGGAACGAAGCAGTCTAGACATTAAGCTTTTACTCTGGATTGCTTCGTCGTACCTCCTCGCAAAGACGCAAAGCGTCGACAAGAAATACACCATGGAAAACTGGCAAGACAGAACCCGCCTATTAATCGGCGATGAAGGCATCGAAATCCTACGCTCCAAGCACGTTCTTGTGGTTGGACTGGGTGGCGTGCCCGTGCGGGCATCGGTCGCATGACCCTCGTGGATGGCGATGTGGTCAATGTGACCAACCGCAACCGACAACTGTTGGCCTTGGAGAGCACCATCGGTCGACCGAAAGCCGAGGTGATGGCCGAGCGTCTGCGCGACATCAACCCTGAAATCGAGCTGACCGTCCTCAACCAATACCTGAAAGACCAGGCCATTATCGACCTTATGGCGCAACCCTTCGACTATGTGGTGGATGCCATCGACACGGTGGCGCCAAAGGTGTTTTTGCTCTACTACGCCAAGCAAAACAACCAGCGCATCGTCAGCAGCATGGGTGCAGGTGGCAAGTTCCACCCCGAGCGGGTCGAAATTTGCGACATTTCGAAGTCCAACCACTGCCGTTTGGCGTTCTATATCCGCAAGCGTCTACACCGTCTCGGCGTCTTCGACGGCATCACGGCAGTCTATTCGCCTGAACCTGTCGATGCGTCTGCCATCATCACCGAAGGTGTTGAGGAGCAGAACAAAGTCTCCAACGTGGGAACCATCAGTTATTTGCCAGCCACCTTCGGCATCTTCTGCGCCTCGGTGGTGATTAATGACTTACTTGGAAAATAAAATCGCAGCGGTTCCTGAGCCTGTCGAAGGGCCCGCGTCAACAACAATTAAACAAATCAACGATCAACACTTCAACATGATAAAAATCCTCTTCATCTGTCACGGCAACATCTGCCGCAGTCCCATGGCCGAGTTTGTGATGAAACACCTCGTCAAAGAAGCCGGCTTGAGCGAGCAGTTTGAGATCGCTTCTGCCGCCACTTCTACCGAAGAAATCGGCAATCCCGTCTATCCTCCGGCACGTCGCAAGCTGGCGGAGCACGGCATCGGCTGCGAGGGCAAGACCGCCCGCCAGATGACACGGCAGGACTACGCCTATTACGATTACATCATCGCCATGGACCGCAACAACCTGCGCAACCTAAAGCGGATGTTTGGCAAGGACACCGACCACAAAATCAGCCTGTTGATGGATTACACCCATCGTCCTGGTGATGTGGCCGACCCTTGGTACACGGGTAATTTTGAGGCCACTTGGGTGGATGTTTTGGAAGGATGCAAAGGACTGTTATCCTATCTGAACAAGCAATAAAACCGTATCAGTTTTCCTGACTTTTGAGAATTTTGCGAATGAGATTTGAGAATTTTGTAATACACTTTTGAGAATTTTGTAACGAAGAATTGAGAATTTTGTTAAATTTATTCATTGAATATCAAATAATTATAAAATTCTTTGCGCAAAACAGCTGTTCCAACTTAAGCAAGCTTTTGTCGTCGGTAGCGGCGGCATCCCTGTGAAAGACTTCTTGACTGGAGACCTGGAGCGATTGCTGTAGGCAGTGCCAGTTGTCTTTCTGTCTTTTTCCATCCATTTCATCCATTTCCAACCCGAATTATCCATTTTGGATACAGTTTCCCTCGCGGCAATTCTTGAATTGGCAGGCTGCAAAAATGATGTTACTTGTTATCTACCCAATCCGAAACAAATCGTCCATAACAATAGATTGATTAACGACACCAGCATGCTCGCCTTGAGCAATACCCATTGTTGTCACCATCACCAATTGAATACTATGTGTCTTGGTGTGCATTTTACTTTCAGAAAAAGCATCCATTTTAGTATTCAAGTCTATTTCATAGTCTGCGGATATGGTGTATTTTCCCATTGTGAACTTCATTTCGCACACATAGTCGGTACGGCTTGCTTTGCTTTCCAACAATAAGTCAATCTGGGCGCCCTTGCCTTCTGAGGTTTTCCCTCTCCAACAATAGTTTCTGTCAATTGAAACAATGCGCAAAGCGGATTGAAGTTGTGGCAAATGCTCAACGCATAACAATTCAAAGGTGTCGCCGGCCCATGTGTAGAAAGCCGGTGTCCTATGAAGCGAATTCCATTGTCCTTTTTTAGCTTGCCTGTTGTTCACAAAACGCAGGTAAAAAAGCGAGAAAAAGTCTTTCAACTGATAGACGGTTTCAACACGCTGATTGCCGTAACGGGGATATTCGCGGATGATTCCCGATTCTTTCAAGTTATCGAGCAAATTGCTCAATGTGCCACCGCTTTTCACTTCAACAGCCTTGCTGATTTCCGATTGGGTCATCCCATAAAACTGGCTTCCAATGGCTTTCACGACATCTATGTATCTTTCTTTGCTGGAATAAAGCCCGGTGTACACATCCTTGAACTCCTGATGAATCTGTTCATCTGCGAAAAAGATATTGTCGATGTTTTGGGTGATTGTCAAGTCATTCCTTAGTTTGTCCAAATAAAAAGGAATGCCGCCCAATGCCATATAACACACACACATCTCATAACGCGAAAGTCTGAATCCGTTTTTCCGATAATACCTTTCACATTCTGCCAAAGTGAAAGGCGCCAACCGAATGGTTTCGGTTAGTCGTCCATGCAAGCCACCGTAATCGTGAATCACATTGTCGAGCATCCAACTTGTAGCCGATCCGCAAACCACCAGAACAACATTGCGTTGGCGATCAGCCCATGAATTCCAAAAATAGCCCAATTCCGATATCATTTCCGATGATTGGGGACCCGCCATCCACGTCAACTCGTCCAATAGAATGATTTTGCGGTGTGCGCGAGATTTTTCAAGCAGTCTTCGCAACAACAGAAACGCTTCGCGCCAGCAAGTAGGTTTGGGTGTATTTGCCTCAAGCCCAGCCAGCAAAAGCGAATCAAAAAAATGGTCCAATTGCAGTTGGCGATAGGTTTCGTTACTTTTGTCGTCGTCTTTGATGTATGTTCCCACGGCTGAAAAAAGAATCTTCTTGCCATACACTTCACTGACAAGATACGACTTCCCGATGCGTCTGCGTCCATATATGGCCACAAATTCGGACTTCTGGGATTTATACAACCTTTCGAGTGTGGCTATTTCTGTTTCTCTTCCAATAATATTCTTGTATTTCATTGTTTTGTGCAATTGTTTTCGCCGCAAAAATACTGTTTTTCTGCAAAATAGAAATTTAAAATTTACTTAAAATTCAGCGAAAACGAGAATTTTTTCTCTAATTTCGCTGAGTTTTAAACAGACTACGCACTGCAAAACACTAAAAAACGGCCGAAAAATGATTCTGAACATTTCCTATACCGCATTTTTCGACTTCTTCCAATACAATACCGTCGAATTCCTTTTTTCCCATCCACTTCATCCATTTCCATCCCAAATTATCCATTTTGGATACAGTTTCTGTATCTGATTTGGATAATTAAAGTATTGATAATCAAATAATTAATTTGGTTGTATGGAAATTTGTTGTATTTTTGCGACACAAAAACCTAACAATAATTCAAACAAAAGTTGTGCCCGACACGATTAAGGGAGAACATTATGAAAATCAAAACAATCAAGGTTTCAGAGTTCAGTCTAAAAGAATTTGAACAATCCATGGTGAATCCTGGTTCAATGCAAACTTACGGTGACTTTATTGGAGAACTATACAAGGAAGTACCCTATGCAAAACTCGAACACGAGGATGTTATCTATCATGAATCACAGAAAGAACAACTGATAGAGCATATAAATGAGTTAACTCACAAAAAGTAAAGAGACTAACCAACTTAATTGTTATTACTATGGAAATTGCTAAAAAAATAACAATGGTGCTAATTTCAGCGATGGTGATTATTGGCACTGGATGTACAAAACCCAACGACCCAAGCAACGGTGGTAATGAAGGAAATAATGGAGGAGGTGACAATAGCGGCATCAACTATTACAATGGCCACGCCTATGTTGATCTCGGCCTGCCGAGCGGAACCCTATGGGCCACCTGCAATGTGGGTGCCGAGGTTCCTGAAGGCTACGGCGACTACTTTGCTTGGGGCGAGACCACAGGAAAATCATCATACCACTGGTTGACCTATAAATACTGCAACGGCGCTCCTACTCTACTTACCAAATATTGCCACGACTCTTGGTACGGCTTCAACGGCTTCACTGACAACTTGACCATGCTGCTGCCCGAGGATGACGCAGCCACGGCCAACTGGGGTAGCGGGTGGCGTATGCCCACAGATGCTGAATGGAGGGAACTGAACAGCATAACGGTAATCAAAACGTGGCAAAAGGGTGTTTGGGGCAGCCTTTTCACAGGGCCTAATGGCAGAAGTCTCTTCCTGCCTGCCGCCGGTTATCGCGACAATAGTGATCTAGACAACGCAGGCAGTGATGGCTATTATTGGTCGAATTTGCTCACAAATGACCCGGGAAGCGCGCACTTCATCAGTTTAGGTGAGATTGTCGCCAGCGTGTACCACAATAAAAACCGCTATTACGGTCTATCTGTCCGGGCTGTGTGTTCCGTGCGTCAGAACTAACCCTTGTTCCATTGGTTAGGCAGGGGTGAAAAATTGGCGTGCGGGGCCTGCACGTCAGGCTGTCGGGCCCTGCCAATTATAAACTATTATGAAAAAAGCGAAAAAAGGTGGATGCCAAAAATCCTATAATGAATAGGCTTTATAAAAACACTTGTATCATGAAAAATGAAGAATTTCAAAACAAAGTTGAACAATGGCTTCTTGAACAAGGATATGCCAAGATTGAAAAATGGTTAATTGAAACGGAAGAAAATGCCAATTCGGTTAGAATAACCGTAGAATTGAAAGTATGTGATATTTTGGTAAAGGCTGTCTGCAACACTAGTAACGATGAAAACGCAATTCAAAATGCTGTTTTGTCATTAAATGAGAAAATTGTGCAAAGGTTGGACAGCGAGGCAAATAAAATAGCTGAATGGTAGGGATTTTCCTATATAACACAACCATCTAATAATCAATAAAAAATAAACAAGTATTAAATGAAAAACACATTAAGATTTATGACCATATTGCTCTTTGCTTTGGCAATGGCATCATGCACAAAGGACTCGAATGATGGAGGTGGTAATGGAGGAAACAATGGAGTGGAAAACAATGGCGGCAACAATGGGCAGAATAGCGGAGAAAATGGAGGAGGGAATGGTGGTGGCAACGGCACCTACAATGGACATGAATATGTCGACCTCGGCCTGCCAAGCGGCACGCTATGGGCAACCTGCAATGTGGGTGCGAATACGCTTGAAGAATACGGCGACTACTTCGCCTGGGGCGAGACGACCATAAAAACAGGCAGCTACGACTGGAGTACCTACAAGTACTGCAAGGGCAGTTATAACACTCTGACCAAGTACTGCGATAAATCTTACTATGGCTACAACGGCTTCACCGACCACCTGGCAGTCCTGCTTCCCGAGGATGACGCGGTCACGGTCAATTGGGGTGACGGATGGAGTACACCCTCAAGAGAGCAGTGGGTAGAACTCTACAACAACACTACACGTATCTGGACGTTTAAGCCGAGTGGTGTGGAGGGAGAGATTTTCATCGCGTCAAACGGCAACAGTCTCTTCTTGCCTGCCGCAGGCGCGTATTGGTCGAGTTCGCTCTACGTAGGCGGAGATTGCTCCATGGCGTTTTGCCTCCATTTCAATTCGGAAAATTGTCTTGTATACATCATGCGCCGCGACTTCGGGTGTTCTGTCCGGCCCGTACACTCTCCTGCGAAGTACTAACTCTTGTAGCGTTTATGGGCAACGGTCACGGACGAAAAAGTTGGGATGAAAACGCTATTAAAAATATTGTTGTAGCAAAAAGAGAAAATGTTCAAAGGATTGACAGCGAGACAAATCAAGTAGCCGAATTTAAATAGATATTAGAGATTTGAATTTACAACACAACAAATTAATAACCAACAGCAATAAAAACACTTATCAAATGAAAAACGCATTAAGACTTATGGCCATATTGCTCTTTGCATGGGCATTGGCATCATGTACGAAGGACACAAACGATGGAGGAGGGAATGGAGGAAACAACGGAGGAGGGAATGATAGTGGCAACGGCACTTATAATGGACATGAATATGTTGACCTCGGACTGCCGAGTGGCACGCTGTGGGCGACCTGCAACGTGGGCGCAACCAAACCTGAAGACTACGGCGACCATTTCGCCTGGGGTGAGACCACACCAAAGGATTGTTATGACTACTGGCTCTCCTATAAATACTGCATGGGCAGTATTAGCACTCTTACCAAATACTGCTGCATCTCGGAAGACGGCTACAACGGCTTCACTGACTATCAGACTACCCTGCTGCCCGAGGATGACGCAGCCACTACCAACTGGGGTAGCGGCTGGCGGATGCCCACCCAAGAAGAGTGGATAGAAATGTGCATGCACACAACGAGGTCGCACGATAAGGTGAATGGCGTGAAAGGGCTAAGGTTCATCGCCAGTAACGGCAACAGCCTCTTCTTTCCTGCCTCTGGTTACTATACCAATTTTCTTGAAAATACCAGATACTGCTACTACTGGTCAAGTTCGCTTGGGTCCAGCGTAGCCGCATGGCTCTACGGTGGAGAGCATGAAATGTTGCAAACCAAACTGCGCTGCCTCGGGTATTCGGTCCGTCCAGTGATCAACTTCAACAATAATGGAGGGGGAAGCGGTAACGGCACTTATAATGGGCATGAATATGTCGATTTCAGCCTGCCGAGCGGCACACTGTGGGCCACCTGCAATGTGGGTGCTAATTCACCTGAAGAATATGGCGACTACTTCGCCTGGGGCGAGACCCAGCCGAAGGACATTTATACAGCTAATACTTATACTTATAGCGATGATCCTTCTATCCTCCCACCAGAGCATGATGCCGCCACGGCCAACTGGGGCAACGGTTGGAGGATGCCCACTCAAGATGAGTGGGAAGAACTATTTCGTAAGACAAGATGGTTTTGGACGTGGCAGCAAGGCGTGCCAGGGCTAAAGTTACTAGACTTCAATGGAAACAGTCTCTTCCTGCCTTTTGCTGATAGAATTTGGGAAGACGAACCCGACTTCGATGAAACGTATAGATATGGCTACTACTGGACGACGAGTGCAGACGGCCCGAACTCTGCGGTAGCCTATTATATCGATTCGGACGAATGGAGAAAAACAGGCTTCGAACGCATCCGTGGATTGTCTGTCCGGCCCGTGCGCTCCGCGGCGAAGCACTAACCCTTGTTTCGTTTAGGGGCAACGTGAAAGGACAAAGTTGGGATGAAAACGGAATTAAAAATGCCGTTTTGGTTTTAAATGAGTAAATTGTGCAAAGGTCAGATAGCGAGACAAATAACAATACAACAATAAAAATGGAGGAAACTGAAAATCTTAAAGAGAGTAGGCAAATAACTAAAACAAACAAAAAATGACAAAAGAAGAATTAAACGATGTGAGAAGTCAAGTGCTTGTTGGACTTCGAAGTGCACAAGAACTAGTAGAAAGCAAAAATGATTCAATAAAACATATTATGGAAATCATTTCCCATTCGTATAAATCTTTGCTTCCTCTAGGATTTGAAGAAAAGGGGAAAGTCGAAGATGAAAGAGTACGCTTCTTAGTTGATGAAATGGAATACTATTTCCATCAACTTTGATGAATGATGAACATAAGGAGTGTTGAATTGTTTTTCTTTTAAAACCCGTTCTTCCGAATTTTCAATTCGGAAGGTCTGTATATCAGCATTTGCAATGCGGAAAAACAACGGAATGCGGCAACCGATGATTTGTTTAGGATTTATGTGAGATATGTTTCTCTGACATAAAAATCCCAAAAAGTTCAACCCTCATTAATATCAATTTTTGTCCAAATCTATGTTTTTTATATACATTTGGACAAAATTCATTCGTTTTTCGTCCAAATCTATGATATTTTATCGGATTTGGACAAAATTCGTTTTCTGTTTTGAAAGCCAGAGGAACGGTGATCACTTTCGTTACACCAAGGGGTGTGTCGAAAGGAACACATTCCTCGTTGATACATAGTGAGATAACCGCCAAAGGCCTTTTCGCTGAAGTTGAAGAATAGAGATTCTCGTCATTTCCTGTCAGAAACCAGCGAAATCCCGAAAAAAAAGACAGATTTCGCTGGTTTTTGACATAAAAACTATCCTTTTTATCGGCTACCAACACAAAATCCATATCCATTTTGGATATTTTCCGTATTTTTGAAGCCTAAATCTTAAAAGTCAAAAAAACGGATAAGAGATAACCAATTGAAATACTAACTGAGCTTTTGCTCTTGTTCCTTTACTGAAAATCTGGAAAATTTGTCACACGGGAATAAGAATAGCAAGAGTTCATGCTATTAGCGTGAACTGCTATTACTTATGGTGTGACGGGCCTTCCAGAGCCTTCAGTGACATAAGAAAACGCATTTCACGCTTTTTCATTGCCAAAAGGAAAGAGCCAAAGCCAAGCAACAAGCAGGCAATGGAACACAACTGCAACATCCACATCGGGCAACTTATCCGTGAGCAACTCAAAGCCGACCAGCGCAGCGCAAGCTGGCTGGCACGCGAGATTGGCTGCTCGCGCAACCATCTTTACAAGGTGTTCCGCAAACCTTCGTTGGATGGTGAACTGCTGCTCTGCATTTCCTTGGCCATGAATTTCAACTTTTTCCAATACTACACGGCGGAGTTTATCGAAGGGATGAAGCAAAGGATAGGAGGATCATAAAGCCGTAATTGAAATCGACCATTTAGGTCATTCCGCCGTCAGACCTCCTATAGATTCCCACCCTCGCACCTGCCTCTGCAGGAATGACATAGAAGGTCTGACGACTAGAAATCCATAGGTGGTCGTTTTTATCAAGGTGCTGCCAGTTCTTTCTCCAACTTTTTCTTCAGTTTCCTGTAATCCTTCAAATAATAATCAACGACCTCTTGGGCAGCTTTTTCGTAATGCGGCTTGGCGGTCTTGGAAAGTTGCATCGTGTTGATTTTCTCCTTGACGATGCCTTGACTAACGCTGATGCCTTTGTCAATATAGAATTTTGATGTTTCCAAATGCACTTCTTTAGGCAGGTTGGGCTGATTTTCAAACATGTTGTCAATCATCATATACCAATAGCTGAAAGTGGGTGCCAAGGCATTTTGCAACTCTTCCTTGAAAAGGGCCAGCGAATCGTCAAGGGTGAGTTCTGGCTTCGGTTCGGGCATGAAGACCGTATCAACTTGCATGATAATTATAGTATCGTGCGGCACGGAAACGGTTCCGCCTTGCCGGATTGTTGATGACAGCGTCCAACATAGCAGTCCTACAAAGAGTGCAGCCAATACAAGTAACGGCCAACGCTTGGGGCGTAGCACCTTCTTCAAGGCATCTATGCTTTGGAAGCGTTCTTGAGGGTTTTCTTTCAGGCAGCGCTTGACCACTGAGTCCTTCGCCAGATGGAAACGCTGCATGATTTTGCCCAAGGCGTAGATGTCGGTGGCAGGCGATATTTGTTCAACCTTGTTGGCCAACTGCTCGGGAGCGCAATAGTCGCGACTGAAACCAGCATCGTGCAAGTAGCCGTCGGTCCAGGCGAAACCCAAATCAACGAGTTTCACATGGTGGCCGTTGTTGGTAATCAAGATGTTGCTTGGTTTCAAATCCAAGTGTAACATGCGCTTGCCGTGAAGATAAGCCAAAGCATCCAGCAACTCGTTAAGGAGACGTTGACGGTTTGTATTGTTTTTGAGGAAGTCAGGATGCGTGGCGACAAACTTATCCAAACTCTCGCCATCCACGTAGTCCATCTTGATGAAAGGCCCTTTCTCATCCTCGCCATAGTCGAAATAACGCACAATGTTAGGGTGTTCCAACTCAATGCCCAACTCAAACTCTTTTCGGAAGAGATTCATATAGTCCTCCGATTGTCGCCAAGTGGCTTTTGGGCGCTTGATGCAATAGGCACGGTTGCCGATGATGCACTTGTAGCAGTCGGCAGTGCCTCCGCTACCCAACAGCATTTCAGCACTGTCAGCCAAGGATTGGGTGGTAAATTCGGAATCTTCGGTCATGGCTTAGTCGTAAATGCTTAAATAGGTGATGCCGTTTTTCTTTCCCGCTATATAATTCAGTCCCATCCCTTTATCGTCACACATCACCGTCCCGTTTCTGACGATGTGGGCCACTTCCAAAGGATAATCGAGGCGGAAATGCTGGATGGTGACTTCATCGCCAACAAGAAGCCGCCCATTGCGGCTTTCCGTAACGCGAAAACGGTATTCGCCAATGCAAAGCAGCGTGATTTCGCGGTCGGGCAACCATTGTACTTCAACAAATGAGCCTTCCCTGATTTCATCGGCACAGACGGATTTCTCCACCCAGTCGCTGTCGGAAGGCTGCAAGCCCATCAACATTTCCCAGGAAGTTTGGCCCAGATAGTGCGCAATAGCATCGAGCGTGGTCTTGCGAGGCTCAATCGGGGTTTTGGCATAACCCATGAGGCGTTTCAATGTATTCACGCCCAGACGGTCGTTGGCCGGAAACAATTCCGAAAGCACCTCAAAGTCCTTGGCGTTTTCAAAGTCCAGCCCCGACTTTTGCTTAATTTGTTCGATGACGGATAAAGGCAACATAGTGACGGCAAAGATAAGGATTTTTGCGGTTGCAAATGGATGAAATGGATGGATTTGGATTAATTATGCCACATTATCTTTGCGTCATCATGAATGAAAAGGAAGATATCCACATCGGGCACCTCATCCAAGCACAATTAAAGGTCGAAAAGCGCAGCGTGGGCTGGCTTTCACGTGAGATTGGCTGCTCGCGCAACCATGTCTACAAAATCTTTAGCAAATCATCCCTCGACAGTGACTTGATTTTCCGTATTTCCAAAGCCATGAATTTCAACTTCTTCCAATACTACACGGCGGCTTTCCTTGAAAATTTGAAAGCTCGTATTGGAGAAGAATAATTTGAGACGCGATAATTCGGTAGAGACGCGATAAATCGGCGTCTCTACAGGGTGGTGGCAAACGGCTCCATCACCCGCTCAAAAATGCCGTTCATGTAAGCCAACGCCATGCCGTAGTTGCTAATCGGGATGCCTTGGTTGACAAAAAGATTGGTGCGGTTGAGCAGCTGCTTGCGTGTGCTCATACACCCGCCACATTGGATGGCCATGGCGTATTTCTCGGGATGCTCAATGGGCGACAGGCCCGCCACATACTCAAAATGAATGTCTTTTCCGGTGTATTTCAGTATCATACGAGGCAGCTTCACGCGGCCAATGTCCTCGCATGTACTGTGATGGGTGCACGATTCGAGCAATAATACCGTGTCGCCGTCTTTCAGCTGTGAAAGATGCGGCGTGCCCTTCACGTAGTTGTCAAAGTCGCCGCGCAAACGCGCCATGACGATACTGAAGCTGGTCAAGGGGATGTCGGCAGGTACGATTTTACTTACAAAACCAAACACCTGGCTGTCGGTGACAATCAAGGCGGGCTTGGGCATGGTGTCGAGGTATTGCTGCAAATGAGTCTCTTTCAGCACCACACAGATACATTCGTTGTCCAAAACGTCGCGGATGGCCATCACCTGAGGTAGTATGAGGCGGCCTTCGGGGGCTTCCGAGTCGACGGGGCTGACCAAAACGACCACCTCGTTCGGTTGGATGATGCCGCCCAACAGCGACACCTTTTGATAGGCACTCTCTGGGATGGCTTTTTTCAAGGCTTCGACCAACGGAGCAATATCATCGTTTCTTGAAACACTGAAATCCAGCACTGTAGCACCCGATTGCTGCTCCATCACCGCCTTCACGACTGCCAGAAGCGGCTCTTCATCGGCCTTGTTGTGGACGATGAAAAACGGCACCGCCAACGCTTTCATTCGGGCAATCAGCTGCTTCTCAGGCTCGGCGAAGTTGTTTCCCGTGACGACGAGGATGGCACAGTCGATTTCCTCCAGCACCTTCATCGTCTTCTCCACACGTTGCTGTCCCAACGCGCCCACATCATCGATGCCAGCCGTGTCGATGAGCACACAAGGCCCGATGCCGAAAATCTCCATGCTTTTCTTGACCGGGTCTGTGGTGGTGCCTGCCGTGTCGCTCACGATGGCGATGTTTTGTCCCGTCAAGAGGTTGATGAGGCTGCTTTTGCCGCAGTTTCTGCGACCGAAAATGCCGATATGAGGCTTCAAATCTTTTGCCATTTGCAGTGTTTTTTACTTATTATCTGCAAAAATATAAAAAAATTGCTTTTGTAGGGCTAAAAATTAAATTATTGATTACAAACAATATATCCGACAGCAAACGACAACAAACGACTACAGTCGACTACAAACGTTTAATCAACGGCTTAGTCTTGACAAGTGTTGTTACTTTGCATCGTCAAA
>CADAPW010000047.1 GCA_902789915.1 uncultured Bacteroidia bacterium
GACACGATTTCCAGCACATAAACGCCGTGTGAGAATGCGTCGAGGTCAATCTCGCACGACTCTGCTTTGTTCACTTTGAATGTGGCCAATCGCTGTCCAAGCATGTCGATGACAGTGACTTCTTCGATGTCATGCCAATTCACTGTGACATGGCCTTTGGTAGGGTTGGGATAGATGGACAGCGATGAATCATCGTTTTCGTCCACGTCGTAGAAGTTCCCATTGAGCAACAGTGTGGTGTCGATGTTGCAGAATTCGTCTTCGGTCCAAACTCTGAGTGTGGCTTCGCCGGTGGTCAGGCAATACACCTTGCAGGAGGCACGGTGCGGCTCAATGTGCCAATCGTCGCGGCTGAGGCTCCAGCGTACGTTGGCAGGGTCGATGTTCGTTGAGTCGATTTGGTAAGTGTAGCTTCCTGAAACGAGATTGGTCGCTGTGTAAATGGATGCCGGCCCTTGGATGTTCACGGGAAGGCCTCCTTCCAAGTTGAGGTTGAGGACGACAACGCTATCGCAGCCCGCAATGCTTTGCCCGACATAATTGTAGGTGCCAGACGCATAGTAGGTCGTGCCGTTCCATTCGTATTCGTTGCAGGCTGTTTCGTTGATCTGGGTTGTCGTGCTGTTGTTGATGGTCAGGTTGAGGATGAAGGTGCTGTCGCAGCCATCGGGATTGGACGCCTCGTCTTCGTAGATGCCGGATGCTGTATAGGTGTTGCCTCTCCATACATAGGAATCGCAAGCTGACATGCTTTCTTCCGAAATGAATTTTGTCCCGATGTTGAGGTGAAGTACCAACAAGCTGTCGCAACCTGCCATGGTTTGTGCCCAATGTTCGTATGTGCCGGATTCGGTGTATGTGGTGCCATACCAAAGAAATGACTCGCAGGCGGTGATGTTGAGATTCGTTTCTTCGCTGTGGCCGAGCGAAAGATGGAGCGTCACGGTACTGTCACAGCCATGTTGTGAGGTGAATTGTTGTGTGTAGTCGCCCGAGCTGTTGTAAGTCATTCCGTTCCATTCGTAGCTGTCGCAGGCTTGGTCCGACCATTCTGTGGTGGTGGTTTGGTAGATGGTCAGATGTAGCACCACAATGCTGTCGCCTTCGTGTTGTGATGGGAAATGTTGTATGTAGTCGCCGCTAGCGTTGTAGGTGATGTCGTTCCATACATAGCTGTCGCAGGCTTGGGCACTCCATTCGCTGTTGACCACTTCGTTGATAATGGTCAGGTGGAGGGTCACGATGGAGTCGCAACCTTGCTGTGTGGTGAGGTTTTGGACATAGTCGCCCGAGACATCGTAGGTGACGTCGTTCCATGTGAAACTATTATAGGCCATCTGTGACCACTCGGTTTCAAATGCATCATTGATGGTGAGATGCAAGGTGACGATGGAGTCGCAGCCTTGAACGGAGGTGAACTCCTGCGTGTAGTTGCCGCTTTCGTTGTAGGTCTGCTCATTCCATTGGTAGCTTTCGCAGGCTTGGTGCGACCATTCGGTTTCGAGCACATTGTTGATGGTGAGATGCAAGGTGACGATGGAGTCGCAGCCTTGAACGGAGGTAAACTCTTGCGTGTAGTTGCCAGAAGCATCGTATGTGGTGCCATTCCATTGGTAGCTTTCGCAGGCCTGATGCGACCAATTCGTGTGGATGACGTCATTGATGATTAAGTGTAAAACTACCGTGCTGTCGCACCCTTGAGGCGTGGAAAAATGCTGTGTGTAATTGCCTGAAGTGTGGTATGTTTGACCATTCCAGACGTAGCTGTCGCAAGCTTGGTGCGCCCATTCGTGACTGGCTGAGTGGTTGATGTTCAGAATCAGGGTCTCATGGTGGTCGCAACCTTGTGGGGTCAGCGTGTTGTATTCGTATGTCCCACTCTGGTTATAAGTTGTGCCGTGCCATGAGTATGAATCACATTCTGTGACGGTTATCGGGGGGATGTCTTCTGAGTGGTTGATGGTTAGATGGAGCGTGACAATGCTGTCGCATCCATAGATAGTTTGAAGCGTCTGACTGTAATCTCCGGATTGGGTGTATTGCTGTCCGTTCCATGTGAACACGTCACATTCCGCCTCGTCAAACGACGATTCAGCAGGCTCGATAGCGATGGGTATTGTAGCCATGTTATTGAAGACGTCGCACTCAGGTTGCAAGCCTCCGTCTTGGGCTATGCCACCTCCTTCGCAATTGATGGCGATGACTAGGTCGTGACCGTTTATCCATTGGCAAAGGTCTTCCATGGAGATGTCAAGCTGCTGTTGCACGGAGACTTCGCTGATGAGTGGCTCGTTGATGGTGAAGGTGTATACGATGGTCCCTCCTAGTTGGTCGAGAAAGACGGTGATTTTGTAGGGAGCGTCCAGGGTATTCGTGCCTTGGTTGGAGTAAATGAAGCTCAATGTGGCATTATGGCCGTTGAAAATGATTTCGTATGAGTCCATCACTGCATCGGGCACGGTGTTGAACGGATTGCCATGCTGGTCGATCATGGTGGCTTGCTGCAAAAAGTTGTTGTATGGCCTTCGTGTCATTCCTTGCCATGTAAAGGGTGTGGCGTTGTTGAAGACATACGGCGGTATCGACAGGTCTTCGTTGACATTGGTCACATTGTACATGTATTGGTTCCACACTTTGCGAGCTGGTGCCCAAGGAATGGTGGATGAGCAAAACACAACAAGGTGGCCCGAGTTGGTGTGGCCCGAGCCAAACTGGCCGCAGATGGTGATTTCGGCGGCACCATCAGCATCCACGTCGGCAATGATGGGATACTGCATCACAGTGCATTCGCCAAACGACAACTGGGTGATGGTAGTGCCAGTCGTTCCCTCCAAAATTTTGATGTGCGATTGGTCCGAGATGAGGATTTCCATCTCGTTGTCGTGGTTGAAGTCAAAGGTGGTGGCACCATTGGAGTAAGAGTCTTCATCGACAGCAAAATCCCACATCATTGTGAAGGTTCTGGAGGTCGGATTGTATTTATAAGCCCTGATTTTATTGCCCGACACCCTGCATTGGATGACCATCTCCAAGTTGTCGTCGCTGTCAATGTTGGCAATCAGCGGGATGCTTTTGCCGTTACCTTCAGTTGGGATGAGGAGAGGCTGTGAGACACTGTTGTTTCGGACATCCCAAACGTAACATCCCACATTGCTACTGCCACTGGCCGATTTGTTGCTGATGAACACATCGAGGTAGCCGTCAAGGTTGAAATCGGCTACTTGGGCATGGCCGTCAACGCTGATACCTGAGGGTGGAGTGCAGCTTTGAGCCAAAGTGATGGTATTGCCGCTTGTGCCCGTCCGGTTGGTAATGTTGACTGAATAAATCTCATTGCCGAGAATAAGTTCAGGATGCGCGTCGCCGACGATGTCGGTGGCAAAAGACGACGATAACTTGTAACTTTGGTTGGCAATGTGAGCGAACGAGGAACTTGTGTTTGTGATGTTGGTCGGATTGATGAGCATCACGCCAGTCTCGGCATCGTAGATGCGTTTGCCGACATAGATTTCGGGATAGCCGTCAGCGTTGAAGTCGACGAAACCGATATTTGGCGCCACATGCTCAGTTGAAGCCGTCCACATGGGCGATGTGCCGTGGTTGGTCAGGTCGTAGCCGTACATGTTGTTGTTTTTTGTGCACACGGCAAACATGACATTACCATTGTGCAGTTTCACCAAGCCGTATGGCGCGGCATCTATGGTTGAGACATTGTCGGGTAACGAAATGGTGTGAATGACTTGGTGCGTTTGGGAGTCAAACATCAACACGGTGTTGGCATTGTAGTAGTCATCGCCCGAAGGAGCAAAGCAAATGATTTCAGGAACGGCATCGCCATCGACATCACCTACCATGGGAATCAACAAGGTAGAAACATTCACTTCTGATGACCATTTTTCCATGATGCCCCATTGGAAGGCTTCGGGAGTATAAGTGCAGTCTGAGGTTTGAACGTTGTCGGGGAGTGTCCCTTGTGCCCAAATATTTATTGTTGTCATGGCAAAAAACACGACAAATATAAGGGAATGGGGTAGGATGTGGCAACGTATGGATTTGGATGACATGATGTTTTTTTCGTTATGCTCTCTATTTCATAAGCGATGACTAATTTGCTTTTAGGCGGTCAAAGATATGAAAAAAGACAGATTGATACTCTTTTTTTGAAAAAATGGAGTGAATTAGTCGGCTCTTTTCCACAATAAATTTATTAAATAGGAGTTATTTAGTCCGAAACCGCTAAATTTGCACGCTTTTTGACGAGGGGTCAAGGCCCCTGAGCCTGTCGAAGGGCCGACAGATAGAAAGACGGTGCTTCGATACTTCGGCAAGCTCAGTACTCAGCAACCTGCTTTAAATGAACAAACTAAACAACTGACACAATGATAGAAACTGACATTCGTGAACTGAACGAAAAAATCCAACGTGAGAGTCAATTCCTCGACCTCATCAACCTGGAAATGAACAAGGTCATCGTCGGACAGAAACAGATGACCGAACGCCTTTTGATTGGCCTGCTGGCCAACGGTCATATCCTCCTTGAGGGTGTCCCGGGCCTGGCCAAAACCTTGGCCATCAAGTCAATGGCAAGCGCCATCGACGCCAACTTCGCCCGCATCCAATTCACTCCCGACCTATTGCCGGCCGACCTTATCGGCACGCTGATCTACAGCCAGAAGAAGGAGGAGTTTGTGGTGCGTCGCGGTCCCATCTTTGCCAACTTTGTCCTGGCAGACGAAATCAACCGTTCTCCCGCCAAGGTGCAGAGCGCCCTGCTCGAAGCCATGCAGGAGCATCAGGT
This sequence comes from uncultured Bacteroidia bacterium, assembly GCA_902789915.1. Taxonomy (GTDB): domain Bacteria; phylum Bacteroidota; class Bacteroidia; order Bacteroidales; family F082; genus Limimorpha. Next base: position 4,799 of record CADAPW010000047.1, read on the forward strand.
GACCATCGGCGACGAGACCTTCAAGTTGCCGGATCCCTTCCTTGTCATGGCTACCCAAAACCCCATCGAGCAGGAAGGTACCTATCCGCTGCCCGAGGCTCAGGTTGACCGTTTCATGCTGAAGGTCATCATCAACTACCCCAAGAAAGAGGAAGAGAAACTGATTCTGCGTCAGCAGATTGCTAGCGCCGGCGCCAAGATCAACGCCGTGGTGAAGCCCGAAGACATCATCCGCGCCCGCGAGGTGTGCCGCGAAATCTATCTCGACGAGAAGATTGAGAACTACATCACCGATATCGTCTTCGCCTCACGTTATCCTTCTGATTACAAGCTGAAGAAATTCGCCAATATGATTAGCTACGGCGGCTCGCCGCGTGCCACCATCAACCTGGCATTGGCTGCCAAGGCCTACGCTTTCATCAAGCACCGTGGCTACGTTATCCCCGAGGACATCCGTGCCGTGGCTCCCGACGTGTTGCGCCACCGTATCGGTTTGACCTACGAGGCTGAGGCTGAAAATATCACCACCGAAGAAATCATCAACGAAATCCTGAATACCGTCGAGGTGCCGTAATTAGTTGAGAGTTTAGTGTTGAGAGTTTAGAGTTGTAGGGTTGTCACACCGTGGCAGCCGCACATTCGAAATAACCAATGGAATCAACAGAAATATTCAAAAAAGTCCGCAAAATCGAAATCAAGACGCGAGGCCTCTCGAACCACATCTTCTCGGGACAGTACCACAGCGCCTTCAAGGGGCGTGGTATGACCTTCAGCGAGGTGCGTGAGTACGAGTACGGCGACGACATCCGCAACATCGACTGGAACGTCACCGCCCGCTTCAACAAGCCTTTCGTCAAGATCTTTGAGGAAGAGCGTGAGATGACGGTGATGCTGCTCATCGACGTGTCGGGTTCCAACGACTTCGGCTCACAGAGTCAGTCGAAGCGTGACCTGACTGCCGAATTGGCAGCCGTCTTGGCGTTTTCTGCCATTCAGAACAACGACAAGGTGGGTGTGATTTTCTTCAGCAGCAAAATCGAGAAATTCATCCCGCCCAAGAAAGGCAGTTCCCATATCCTTCGTATCATCCGCGAGATCGTCGACTTCAAGCCGACGGAACGCGGCACCGACATTGGCGAGGGCTTGCGTTTCCTGACCTCGGCCATCAAGCGCCGCACCACGGCCTTCCTCATCTCCGACTTCATGACGGACAAGAGCTTCGAGAAGGAGATGCAGATTGCCGCCAACAAGCACGACCTCGTCGCTTTGCGCATCACCGACCGTCGCGAGATGGACATCCCCAAGGTGGGCTTGGTGAAGTTCCGCGACTCGGAGACGGGCAAGGAACGTTGGGTGGATACTTCGAGCACTGCTTGGCATAATGCCTATCTCCAGATGATTCAGAACGAATCGGCCGAACTCAATCGGGAATTTACCAAGCACGGTATCGACAACGCGCTGATTTACACCAGTGAGGACTATGTGAAACCTTTGATGCAACTCTTTAAGAAAAGGGAGGCGAGAAGATGAAGAAATATGTTTTGTTTGTGCTAACCCTATTGTTTTGGGTTGTAGAGACGCAATGTTTTGCGTCTCCACAAATCCAAATAGGGAATAATCTATCCCAAAATGTGGAGGTGGAAGGCAAGGTCAACGACACAAAGGTGCAGGTTGGCAAGCCCTTCACCCTCGACTTGAGCCTCAAGGTGCCTTATGGATGGTTTGTGGAGTGGAATGATTTTGCCATCGACACACTGTCGGAGCAAATCGACATCATCAAACGTGGCAACGTGGAACGCACCGCCGATGCCGACAGCAATGTCATCGTGAGGCAACAGCTGACGCTGATGACTTTCGACACGGGTCAAATCCAGTTGCCCGCTGTTGGCCTGACCTACGCCCAGTCGTTCGACGACCCGAACCGTTTGTTGGCGTATACGGATCCCATAGACCTTTATTCGACTACCATCACCGTCGACACCACCATGGCCTACAAACCCATCGTGGAGCCTATCGCAGCACCCATTCGGATGAAAGAGGTGTTCCCGTGGATTTTGGCTGTGTTGCTGGCTGTCCTGCTCGGTTTGGGCATCTGGTTCTTCGTGAAACGCCGCAAGACCCATGTGGATGCGGATGGCAACATTGTCCGTGGCCCAGTCATCCCGCCTTACGACAAGGCGGTTGACGACCTGAAACGCTTGCGTGAGGAAAAAATGTGGCAGTCGGGCAAGGTGAAGGAGTATTTCTCATCGCTGACCGACATCGCCCGCGAATACATCGAAGGTCAGTTTGGCGTGAACGCCATCGAGATGACCACTGACGATATTCTTGAGGAAATCAAGCCTTTACATTTCTCGAAGGAGACCTACAACAAGCTGAAAGACACGATGGAAGTCGCTGATTTGGTGAAGTTTGCCAAGTATTCAGCGTCTACTCTCGAAAGCGACACCGCTTTGAGTAGCATGACAGAGTTTGTCAACGAAAGCTATGCGCATTATCAAGAACTGAAGTCCAAGGAAGAGGCGGAGAATGCGCAGATGAAGAATAGCGGAACCAAGGAAAAGGAGGAGGTGAAAGATGTTTGAAAGCATTGAATTTGCGAATCCTAAACTCTTGTGGCTCTTGCTGTTGGTGCCCGCTTTGATAGTGTGGTACATCTTGCGCCACAAGAAACAGGAGGCTTCGTTGAGCTTCTCGGACCTGAAAGGTATTGTCAAACTGCCCAAGACTTGGAAAGCCTATCTGCGTCACCTGCTTTTTGCCTTGAAGATGGCGGCCTTGGCCTTGCTCATCGTGGCTTTGGCGCGTCCGCAAAGCTCTTCGACCAACTCGACTTCCAATATCGAAGGCATCGACATCGTGATGGCAATGGACGTCTCGGGTTCCATGTTGGCCCGCGACCTCAAGCCCGACCGTTTGACGGCTGCCAAAAATGTGGCCTCCGACTTTGTGAAAGGCCGCCCTGGCGATCGTATGGGTTTGGTTATCTTTTCGGGAGAAACCTTTACCCAAGTGCCTTTGACTACTGACCATGGCGTGATGCTTAACATGTTGGCCGAGATGAAGAACGGCCTCATCGACGACGGCACCGCCATTGGTGACGGTTTGGCTACGGCCGTCAGCCGTCTCAAAGACAGCGAAGCCATCTCCAAAGTGGTGATTTTGCTGACCGACGGTATGAACAATGCCGGTTCAGTCGACCCGTATACTGCAGCGGAAATTGCCAAACTCTATGGCATCCGTGTCTATACCATCGGTGTGGGCACTTACGGCACGGCCCCGATGCCCGTTCCTTCTCCGTTTGGTGGCACAGTCATCCAGCAGGTGAAGGTCGAAATCGACGAGAAACTGCTGACTTCCGTGGCAAGCATGACAGGAGGCAAGTACTTCCGTGCCACTTCCAACCAGAAGTTGGACGAAATCTATCAGGAAATCGACAAGCTGGAACGCTCCAAGATTGAGGTGACGGAGTTCCGCCGCCTCCATGAGGAGTTTTATCCGCTAGTGGCATGGGCTTTGGCCTTGCTGCTGCTCGAATTCTTGTTACGTAAGACTATTTTCAGAACTTTAACCGATTAAAGCCATGGAAAACGTATTGCGATTTGAACACCCCGAATATCTTTACTGGTTGATTGTCATCCCAGTATTGGTCATCATCTATATCCTGTTCCGCGTCAGTCAGAAACGCCGTTTCGAACGTTTCGCTAAGCTCGAAATGCGTGAACAGTTGGTGCCGAGTTATTCTGCCCGTCGTGCCAACTTTAAGTTCATCGTCTTTTTGCTCATGATTTCTTGCGTCATCATGGCTTTGGCCAATTTGCAGAGTGGCAGCAAGATGGAGGAGGTGAAACGCGAGGGCATTGACCTTTATCTCGCTGTCGACGTTTCCAATTCGATGAACGCCGAGGACATTGTCCCGAGCCGTTTGGAGCGTTCCAAGCAGGCTATCAACAAGCTGATTTCCGACATGAAAGGCGACCGCATCGGTGTCATCGTCTTTGCCGACAAGGCTTTTGTGCAATTGCCTATCACCACCGACTATTCGGCGGCGAAGATGTTCCTTTCGACCATCAACACGAGCCTTGTGGCTTCGCAAGGCACGGCCATTGCCGAGGCCATCAATTTGGCGTTGAAGTCCTTCCCCGATGAGGCGCACAGCCGTGCCATCGTCATCATCTCCGATGGTGAGGACCACGAGAACGATGCCGCAGTGAAAGCCGCACAAGAAGCCGCCAAGCAAGGTGTTCGCATTTATACCATCGGTATGGGTCTTGCCGACGGCGCTCCTATTCCTGAATACAATCAGTACGGTCACCAGACAGGTTACCGTAAGGACCGCAACGGCAATACCATCATTACCAAGCTCAATGAACCGATGTTGCAGCAGATTGCTGCGGCAGGCAACGGTCTCTATGTCCGCGCCAGCAACTCCAACGTGGGTTTGGAGAAGATTTATGAAGACATCAATAAGCTCGACAAGACCGAAATCGATGCCAAGGTCTTCACCGACTACGAGGATCAGTTCCAATGGTTTGTTGGTGCAGCCATCGTCCTTTTGCTCATCGAAGTGCTTATTTCGTCGGGCAAGAAAGGCTGGGAGAAGAAGTTTAACATTTTTGAGAAGAAAGATGAACAGGTTGAGTAAATATCTAATAGTCATCGCTTTGCTGTTCTCTGCGTTTTCTGTTTCGGCGCAGAGTGACGAGAAAGCCATTCGCAAGGGCAACCGCAGCTACAAGAGTGGAAACTACGAACAAGCCATAGAGAACTACAGGAAAGCCTTGGAAATCAGACCAAACAACGCCAATGCCCAGTTTAACCTCGGCGATGCGTTGTATGCGATGGAAAGTTACGATGAGGCATACGAGGCTTTCCAGAAGGTGGTGGAGATGTCGCCCGATGCCAAACTGAAGTCGAATGCAGTGTTCAACATGGGCAACTGCCTCCTCGCGCAAGACAAGTATTACGACGCCTTCAATATATATAAGGTGTCACTGAAACTGAACCCAGAGAATGAAAACGCCTTGTATAACCTTGAGTATTGTCGTGCCCATCTCGTCAAAAGCGAGATTTGGGTGGTGCAGCCCGAGCATGGTAGGATAGAGGTCAAGGAAAAGGAAGCATTCAACGGGCAGCGCATCACGATGAGAGCCATGCCTGACGAAGATTATGCCTTGTCCGAGTATGTGGTGGTTCGTGCCGACAATATGGAAGAGAAAGTCGAGGTGAGTGGTAGTAGCTTCATCATGCCCAAGTATGGCGTGATGGTGACGGTCAACTTCAAGCAAGCGCATAAGATTGAAATCGAGAAAAATATCAAGCATGGTACGGTTCAGGCCGACAAGCAGAAAGCCATTGAAGGTCAACAGGTGGTGTTGAAAGGCTTTGGCGAGGATGGCTACATGGTGGACAGGTTCACGGTGTACAAAACGGGAAGCCGCAATGATACGGTGCCTGTCAACGACACAGTGTTCCAGATGCCCAATTTTGATGTGACGGTGACGGCAACCTTCCGTACCGCCTTAAAGGTCCGCATCGACAGCGTTGCCAATGGCACCATCAGTGTGACGGATAGCCTCGTCAAGCCAGGACAAAACGTCGGCATCATTGTGAGGCCCGACAAAGGCTTCCAGTTGGGCGACCTGCGTGTGGTCAACAATGATGGTACGGAATCGGCACCGGTTTCCGACGACAACCTTTTCCAGATGATCGACTCTGATGTGACGGTGAAAGCCAACTTCGTGGAGGCTACGGATTATTATAAGGTGACTGCCGACACCACTATCAAGGGCGGACATGTCCTCATTGATCAAGCGGAAGCCACACGTCGTGAGACTGTCGCTTTGCGCAACGCCCCTGAGCCAGGTTATCAGTTCAAGGAATACATCATCCACCAGGTGGGCGACACAGCCGTAAAGGTGCAAGCGCTTGGCAATTTCTTCACCATGCCTGGCTACGATGTGGAGGTCTCGGCGGTGTTCGAGAAGAGCGAAGGTAAGGACCAACAGCAAGAACAGCAACAACAAGACCAGCAGCAGGAGCAGCAGGAACAACAGGACCAGCAAGACCAACAGCAACAGCAGGACCAACAACAAAACCAGGACCAGCAGCAACAGCAGCAGCAAAGTCAGGAAATGTCGAAGGAAGATGCTCAACGTATGTTGGATGCCCTTGAAAACCAAGAAAAAAAGACCATGGAAAAGGTCAATGAACAAAAGGTAAGACAACAACCCAAAAAGAAATCCGACAAAGATTGGTAAAATGAAGAATATTTTCAGATTATTCGTATTTATCCTATGTGCGCTCCCCTTGGCCCTATGGGCGCAAGATGACCCAACCCTGACTGTTTCCGCCAAGAAACAAGTCGTGGTGGGCGAGCGTTTCCAAGTGGTGTTTGAGGCCAATGCCGAAGGAAAGAATTTCAGCGCGCCCTCGTTTGAGGGCTTCACCGTGTTGGGTGGTCCTTTCACCTCGACGAGTTCGAGCTTCTCGATGGTCAACGGCTCGATGTCGCACAGTGTCAAAGTCACCTACACCTTCGCCTTGCAAGCCTATCAAGAGGGCACCTTCCGCGTTGGTGCAGCCTCGTTGACTGTCAAGGGAAACAAGGTCAGCAGCGAGCCTTTTGAAATCAAGGTGCTGCCTGACGACGGCAGTCATGCCAACAACTCGGGCTATGGCGGCAGCCAAGGCAATCAGGGAGGCCAACAGCAAAGCACCAGCGACCCGCAAGTCAGTGGCAAGGATTTGTTCCTCAAGGTGATACCTTCGAAGAAATCGGCGTATGTAGGTGAGCAGGTCGTGCTGACCTACAAGCTTTATACCCGTGTGCCTGTCTCGTCGCTGTCGGTGGAAAAGATGCCTTCTTACGCGGGCTTCTGGACCAAGGACATCTCCGATAACAATGGTGGCAGCTTGCGTCAAAGCACCGAATACATTAACGGTACAGAATACACTTCGGCAGAGATTCAAAAGATTGTCGTGGTGCCACAACGTTCTGGCAAGTTGGCCATTGACCCGATGACCATCGAATGCATCGCCCAAATTCGCAC
>CADAPW010000048.1 GCA_902789915.1 uncultured Bacteroidia bacterium
AACCAAGTAACAAGAACCCAAAAAATGGTCATTAACAAATAAATGAAAGGAGACAAAGCAATGAAAAAGAGAATCATTTCCGCAATGACCATCGTGGTCCTCATGTTTGGTGCCGTTGTGATGCCCCAAGCCAACGCCCAAGTGTTTCTGATGAACGAGGAGGAAGAGATAGGCACGAGCCGTTCGACCATCACCAACACCGACTTCCCCATCGTGCCATCGCAGAACGTCACCTACGACCAGCTGGCGCCTTTGGGTGAGGGTCTCCTTCTGCTCACCGCCCTGGGCGGCATCTATCTGCTGGGCAAGCGCCGCAAGGACGGCGAGTGCTGATTCAAGAGAATGACCTAGTATGACGCGTGGCGAGAGGCGATGCCTCTTGCCACGCTGTTTTCCTGGCATGAGGACACTTTTTTTTGCAAAAGCCAATTCATTTGATTAAAAAGTCGTATTTTTGCTGCGCTTATTGTGCGGATTGACCGCCGTTGAGCAATTACAAAGATAAAAAGACTTAGAACAAATGAATAAGAGACAGCGTAAACAAGCCAAAAGCACAGCCTACACCGTGCCTAGCATCCGCCTTATCGAGCTAGAGAGCGAAGCCCCGCTCTTGGCTGGGTCAGTGGATGTATTACAAGGCACAACCGACCCCGCCAACACAGGTGGCGGAATCACTTTGGAAGACTTCGATGATGGCGGCACCATCACATTCCCATAAACCATAAAAAACGCACTTATGAAAATCAGGCATATCATTTGTATGGCCTTGCTCATGGCGGTGGCCGGCGCATGCAAGAAAAACCAAGAAACCAGCTCGTTCTCGGCCAGCATTGAGATTGACGAAAGCAAAACCTATCTGGACGGGATGAAAGTGAAATGGTCGGCTGGCGACCAAATCATCGTTTACGGCAACGGCGACTCAAAAACCTACGGGCTGAGTGCTGGAGCCAACACCCAAACGGGAACCTTCACCACCACGGGCGGTGTGCAACCTGCCGACACCTACCGAGCCTTCTATCCTGCAGCCAACTGCTCCGGCTTGAGTGGCGACGTGTTCACTTTCACCATGCCTGCCACCCAGACCTACACGGCTGGTGGCTTCAACAACAACCTCAACCCCATGGCAGCCAAGACCAATGGTGGGGGAGCCACATTGCTGAAGTTCAAGAATGCATTTGCCGTGCTAAAGGTTTCTGCAACGGGTAACCGCACTGTTACGAAAGTCGTTCTCACCGTGCCTTCGGGCAACTATGTTAGCGGCACCTATAATTTCGACTACAGTACAGGAACCACAACCCGAGTGAGCGGAGGCGGCAACACCCTGGAACTCACATGTGGCAGTGGTGTCGCATTGGATGCGTCCACGCCGACAAACTTCTACTTTGTGTTGCCTCCCGGCACGCTTCCTGCTGGTAGCACGATTGCTTTCTACAAATCTGGCAGCAACACCCCGTACTACACCACTGGCGCTACAACAGCCGCCCAAACTTTAGTACGCAACAACATCCATACCGCCAACTTAAACGCACAAGAAGCCGTGAAGTATGTGACTAATTTGTTGCCGGTATTGGCTACGGATGGCTCGGGGTGGGCGTTTGATAGGGTAAACTATGCTAGTACTAATTATGCGCCCAGCCATTATAGTACTGAAACTAATAGACCCACTGGCAATACTTTTGTTATAGAGACATCACAGGCCCAAAATGAAGGCTTTGTCAAGAGTGCGAATGCGATATCATACACAAACGGCCATCAATATTACCTGCGATGGATGTCGAGAAAAGAAGCAAATATAACTCATAATGGCACACTTTGGAATGTCTATACTAATGGTCCGTACACGGCTTTCACACAGGATGTTTATTGGCCAATAGATGAAGCCCATAGATGGGTTTCTATTTTTGGGGGATCAGGCACTGTTCTTTGGGAAACGAATTCGCTTGTTTTCACACAAACAGCAACTGGCAGCAGTCAAATCCGATTTGACATTAACAATGCCACATGGGTAATGCATCACTACTGTTTTGCCGATGCCATGCTCATCGACCTAACAGAATGTTATACTAACCAAGGCTATGCTGTTCCTACAAAGGCTCAATTGGATGCAAAGCCGTATTTCTATGGGCAAAGAGAGATTGAATCCTGGTAATGAGCCATACATTTCATTTGAGAGCAACTATCATTTGCAGCCTTCGTTATTCACGGGGGCTGCGTTTTTTTGGGGGCCTGCCGGGGAGTGTTTAATCCCCCCTGCCCCCCTTAAAAGGGGGACGCCTACCGGGCAGAACAGACGCAGAAAAAAGAGGAACGCCTGCCGGGGAGTGTTAATCCCCCCTGCCCCCCTTAGAAGGGGGACGCCTACCGGGCAGAATGGACGCAGAAAAAAGAGGAACGCCTGCCGGGGAGTGTTTAATCCCCCCTGCCCCCCTTAGAAGGGGGACGCCTACCGGGCAGAACAGACGTAGAAAAAAAAGGATTAGTTCGCTTATCTGGGCTTCGCACCCACATGGCTTCGCGCTTCGTCGCTTTGCGTGTCCCCCTTCTAAGGGGGTGCCCGCAGGGCGGGGGATTCAAAGACCCGCCTCGCGCAAAATCCTCACCCTTCATTCATTTGTTCCCGAATCAACTTGCACTGCTCCTCGATAAACCTAGCCACACGATTGGGATCATCACGCACATCACCATCCCAAACCCGAATCACCTCAAGCCCGATGGCACGCATCTGCCGATCACGCTCCGCATCCTTAAGACCCGCCTCGCGTGTAAAATGAGATGCGCCATCAATCTCCACCACGAGACCGAGTTCCTTGCAATAGAAGTCAGCAATGTAGTTCAATATGGGTTTCTGCCGATTGAAAGCAAAACCTATTTGCTTTGCTCTCAGACATTTCCACAACAAGGCCTCCGACTTCTCACCATATCCCCTCATGCTGCGGCTGAACCCTTTCAATCTAGGATTATATGGCAAGTGATATGCACTAAACAGCAATCCCTCCGGATTAATGCCATGCTGGTCAAGGTATTCGGGTGTGATGTCGTCGAAATACATGAATGAAAGAGTTTGCAGGTTTGCAAAAATAACAATTTTGAAATATCTTTGCCGCACAAAAGCACTCAAAAGTGAGACTCTCGGCCGAAAACGACTTCCTCTACCTCCTCCGCTGCGCTCTTTGGGACCTTAGGCCCGACCTCGAGCACATCGCGGATTGGAACGGTGTGCTGCGTCTGGCACAACGACAAACCACCCTTGGCATTGTAGGCAACGCCGCCCTGCAGTCGCAAGCCACGCAAGACCTGCTGCCCGAGAGCCGCGTCCGCCTGCTGACACATCTCGAGAAGATGCAAAACGAAGCCGAACAGGCCGAACAGCTGCTCATGGCCCTCAACGCCGCCTTCAGCCAACACGACCTCAGCTTCATCCTGCTCAAAGGGCTTGGCATGGCAGCGTTCTACCCCGTGCCACGCCTGCGCAAATGCGGCGACATCGACCTGCTCGTGGCACCCGCCGACTTCGACAAGGCTGTCGCCATCCTTAACGGCATCGCCACTCCCGAGGCCGTCAAGAAGGCCTTCTTCTCCGACAAGCACTACCACATCATCCTCAATGGCATCGCCGTGGAACTGCACCACCGCTGCATGACCCTCGACCCCGCCGCCACCGACCTCGTCTATCGCGACATCGAAGACACAGCCATGGCGTTGGGCAGCGACGGCTTCACCATCGACGGCACCCTCATCCGCCGCCCAGAGCCTACCTTCAACGCCTTCTACGTGTTCCTCCACCTGTGGGAACACCTCAAGGAACGCGGCATCGGACTACGGCAGGTGTGCGACTGGACTTTGCTACTCCATGCGCGAAAAGGCCAAATCGACAGAGAGCGACTGAAAGTCATGCTCGGCAGCCTCGGGCTGATGAAACCCTGGCAGGTGCTGGGCTGCCTCGCCGTAGGCCAACTGGGTCTCCCCGAGGAGGAGATGCCCTTCTATGAGCCGCACTACAGCCGCAAGGCCCGCCGCCTAATCCGCATCATCATGAAAGAAGGCAACTTCGGCAAGGCGAGGAAGCTACGGCAAAAACACCTCAAAGCACAGGGGCTGCGCCGACGCCTCAACACCTTGGTCGACATACAGGTGCGCGCGTGGCGTATAGGCACCGTGCTCCCTAAGGAAGGGCTGCGGCTATGGAAGCAAAAGATGAAAGGAGGCCTGGAGAAATGAGACTGCATCTCAAAGGAAAAGACGAAGCTGCCATGGCACTGCGCAAAGCCTTGCGATGGGCGGCACTCACCGCCCCCATCGGTCTAGTGAGTGTGGCTGCAGCCTTGGCGTTTGTTTATGTCTCGAAACAGCTGATCGATTCTGTCACAGGCTTGTCCGACAGTCCCATCGACAAAGGCATCGTCATGCTCTGCGTCCTGATGGCCATACGGCTGCTGGCCTCGATTTTATACAACTATCTGGAAGGCAAAAACGGTGCCCAAGCCAAGCTGGCCTTGCGAAGAGCTTTCTTCGCCCGCCTGATGCGGATGAAATGGGACGGCACCGACCCCTTCCACAGTGGCGACGCCGTGAACCGCGTTGAAGAAGACGTGCGCGTGGTGGTCGACTTCATCACGGTGAGTTTGCCTGGGTTCCTCATTGCAGGCCTGCAGCTGCTGTTTGCCTCGGCGTTCGTCTACCTGATGTCGCCGCGCCTGCTGCTCATGCTGATCGTCATCGTGCTGGTGGCCACCCTGTTCGGCATCGTTCTCTACCGCCCTGTGAAACGGCTGACGCGTTCCATACGCCAACGTGAGGGCGGCATCCAGTCGCACATCCAGGAGAGCCTGCAAAACCGCATCAACGCGATGGTGCTTTATGGCACCCAACGGATGACAGAACGTCTCGACAAGCTACAAGGCAGCCTCTATGCCGAGATGATCAAAAGACTCAATTACAACCTCTTTGCGCAATTTTGCCTCAACCTGGGGTTCATGGCAGGCTACACGGTGGCGTTCATCTTCGGCGTGTTGGGCATCCGCAGCGGAGCCTTCACGTTTGGCATGATGACGGCCCTGCTCCAGCTGGTCGGCCAGGTGCAACGGCCATTGGCCAGCCTGATGAAGGCCTTCCCCAGCACGGTACGTTTCATGACCTCGCAGGAACGACTTGAAGAAATCAAGGAACGTCCCTTGGAAGCTGAGGTGGAAGAGGTGCGCGTGGCTGCCGCTCCCGAGATACGCGTAGAGGGCCTGCATTTCGCCTATCCTGGACAGCCCAAACCCGTGTTTGACAACTTCTCAGCCGTGTTTCCCGCTGGCAAGATGACCGCTGTCGTAGGGGAGACCGGCGTGGGCAAGACGACCCTCGTGCGTCTGCTGCTGGCACTGTTGGAGCCTACGCAAGGCAGCCTCACCATCGACGGCATACCCGTCAGCATCGCCACGCGGTGCAACTTCATGTATGTGCCACAAGGCAACAGCATCATCAGTGGCACCATCCGCGAGAACTTGCTGTTGGTGAAGCCCACTGCCACTGAAGAGGAGATGCGCGAAGCGCTCCATACCGCCGTGGCCGACTTCGTCTTCGACCTTCCCAACGGATTGGACACTCCCTGCTATGAACGCGGCGGCGGCCTCAGCGAAGGCCAAGCACGCCGTGTGGCCGTGGCCTCCGCCCTACTCCACCAAGGCAGCGTGATGATCCTCGACGAGGCCACCGCCGCCTTGGATGGCGCCACCGAGAGCCAACTCTTAGAAAACCTCAAACAACACTGTGCAGGACGCAAGACCGTGGTCTTCGTCAGCCACAGCGAGAGCGTTTGGGCTCACGCCGACCATATTCTAAGGATGAACGAAAAGCAATAAAATAAGCCTACCTGAGCATCGTCGCGGCCTTACGCACCGCGTTGACGAAGGCGTCGACCTCGTCGAGCGTGTTGTACAAGGCAAACGATGCCCTTACCGTGCCCGGTATGCCGAAACGCGTCATCACCGGCTCGGCGCAATGATGGCCCGTGCGCACCGCCACACCCATCTTGTCGATGATGGTGCCCAAGTCGTAGGGATGCACGCCGTCGATGACGAATGAAACCAGACCCGAGCGGCGTTCCGCCTCACCGATGAAACGGATGCCGTCGATCTCAGCGAGTTTCTCAATGACACTACAAAGAAGTTGAGCCTCATGTTGCTCGACTTCTTTTCTATTCAGACCCTGCATGAACTGGATGGCCGTTTCCAGGCCCAAGGCCGCGCCCACGTTGGGCGTGCCGGCCTCGAACTTATAGGGCAACACATTGAAAGTGGTCTTCTCGAAACTCACCCTGTCGACCATCTCGCCGCCAAACTGGTAAGGCGGCAGCTGCTCCAGCCACTCCGCCTTGCCGTATAAGCCACCGATGCCCATGGGGGCATACATCTTATGGCCGGAGAAGACGAAGAAATCACAATCCATATCCTGAACATCGATGGAATGGTGCGCAATGGACTGGGCGCCGTCGACGACGACGGGGATGCCATACTCATGCGCCATCCTGACCATTTCCTTCACCGGGTTGATGGTGCCCAACACGTTAGAGATATGCGCTATCGCGACCACCTTCGGCCATTCCTTCAGCAACTTCTCGTATTGCTCCAAATCCAGCACACCCTTGTCGTCCATCGGCACGACGAGCAGCTGGCCGTTGTGGCGCTGTACCATCTGCTGCCAGGGGACGAGGTTGGAGTGGTGCTCCATGGCGGTAACCAGCACTTTTAGTTGAGAGTTGAGTGGTTCGACAGGCTCACCATCCGTTGAGAGTTGAGAGTCAGTGGAAAGTTGAGAGTTGATAGTTTCAGAGAAGAACAAGTGCTCGAAAGAGGTTGCAAGGAGATTCAAAGACTCCGTAGTTCCCCTTGTAAAGATGATTTCCTTTGCTTCCTTGGCATGGATGAAATCGGCCACGGTCTGGCGGGCATGCTCGTAGGCCTCGGTGGCCTTCTGGCTCAGGTAATGCACGCCACGGTGGATGTTGCAGTTCTCGTGTAGGTAATAGTCGCGCTCACGCTCGATGACGCACAAGGGCTTCTGCGTGGTGGCGGCATTGTCGAGATAGACCAAGGGCTTGCCGTAGACCTGCTGGTCGAGGACAGGGAATTGGGACCTTATTTCGGTGATGTTCATTTTATTGCGTTTGTAGAGACGTAGCGCGCTACGTCTCTACCAGTTAGATTTTAGAATAATCAATGTCAAAATTATATTCCTTCGGGTGGCTGCAGCGCAGGACGCAGTTTTCGCAGCTCGAAAGTTCACCGCGCAGACGGCGTTTGATCATGTCGTCGATGTGTTCGTGCAGCATGGCGTTGCCGATGTGGTTGCTCACCTCTGCGGCGAAGGCATACATCAACAGGATTCTGGCATTGGCCTTGCTGATGCCGCGCTGGCGCATGTAGAACATGGCCTCTTGGTCGAGCTGGCCCGTGGAGGTGCCATGCGAGCATTTCACGTCGTCGGCATAGATTTCAAGGAACGGCTGGCTGTTGATTTTGGCCGTCGACGTCAGGATGATGTTGCTGTTGTTTTGGTGGGCGTCAGTCTTTTGGGCGTTGGGGGCCACATAGACATGACCGTTGAAGACGGCCGATGCCGAATCGTCGAGCACACCCTTGAACTTCTCGTTGCTGGTGCAATGCGGCACGTTGTGGTTCACCTTCAGGTAGTTCTCCACATGCTGGGTCTTGTCGATGAGGTAGAGGCCGTAGACCTGCGTGTCGGCACCTTCGCCGTCGAGGTTGACCGTATAGCTATTGCGGATGTCGCCGCCGTTGAAGGTGATGACGACGATTTTCAGGCGGCTGTCGCGCTGCTGCCTGATCTTGAACTCGCGCTGTATGGCAGCCTCGTTGTCGACATTTTGCAGCACATACAACTCAAGGCTGGCGTTCTCGTTGAGGACGATTTCGGAGACCTTCGGCTCGGCTGACAGGTGTGCATCATCGTCATACTCAATGATTTCGCGGCTTTGGTTGGCGGCTATGATGAGTTGGTTGTCCATAATCAAAGTTCCTTAATCCATTCGTAGCCTTTTTCTTCGAGTTCGAGGGCGAGGGTCTTGCCGCCCGTCTTGACGATGCGCCCGTCGTACATCACATGAACGAAGTCGGGGACGATGTAGTCGAGTAGACGCTGGTAGTGCGTGATGACCACGAAGGCGTTGTCGGCCTGATGCAACTGGTTGACGCCATGGGCCACGATGCGCAAGGCGTCGATGTCGAGGCCCGAGTCGGTCTCGTCGAGGATGGCGAGGCTCGGCTCCAGCATGGCCATCTGGAAGATTTCGTTTTTCTTCTTCTCGCCACCGCTGTAGCCCACGTTGACGAAGCGGTTTTGCAGCTTCTCGGTGATTTCGACCATGGCCTGCTTCTCCTTCATCATCTTCATGAAGTCGACGGTGCTCATCGGCGACAGACCTTGGTATTCACGTTTCGAGTTGACGGCGGTGCGCATGAAGTTCTGAATGCTCACGCCAGGGATTTCGACAGGATACTGGAAGCTGAGGAAGATGCCTTCGTTGGCGCGGTCTTCGGGCGACATCCCTACGATGTTCTTGCCCTTGTACCAGATCTCACCTTCGGTGATTTCATAGCCCTCGCGACCCGTGATGGCCGCCGCAAGGGTGCTCTTTCCTGTTCCGTTGGGTCCCATGATGGCGTGGATTTCGCCTTCGTTGACGCCTAAGTTCAATCCTTTCAGGATTTCCTTGCCTCCGATGGAGACGTGTAGGTTTTTGATATTCAGAAGCATATTGTTCAGTTGATAGTTGATAGTTGACAGTTATTGGTTTTCTGCTGGGGTGCTGCCGTAGGTCGCGACCTATGGTTACTAAAGTATCGCCCCTTCAGGGCGAGTTAGCCGACGCTGCCCTCCAATGTTATCGATAGCAGTTTTTGTGCCTCGACCGCGAATTCCATCGGCAGCTTGTTCAGCACGTCCTTGGCGTAGCCGTTGACGATGAGGCCGATGGCCTTTTCCGTCGGGATGCCACGCTGCTGACAGTAGAAGAGCTGGTCCTCGGAGATTTTCGAGGTCGTGGCTTCGTGTTCGAGGATGCTGGATTCGTTGCCGCACTCGACGTAAGGCCAAGTGTGGGCGCCGCATTTGTCGCCCAGCAGCAGCGAGTCGCACTGTGAGTAGTTACGGGCGTTCTCGGCCTTGGCCGCCACCCTCACCAAGCCACGGTAACCATTTTGGCTGTGGCCGGCTGAGATGCCTTTCGAGATGATGGTGCTGCGGGTGTTCTTGCCCAAGTGGATCATCTTGGTGCCGGTGTCGGCCTGCTGGTAGTTGTTGGTCACGGCAACGGAGTAGAACTCACCCACCGAGTTGTCGCCCAGCAGCACACAGCCCGGGTATTTCCAGGTGATGGCTGAACCCGTCTCGACCTGCGTCCAAGAAATCTTGGAGCGGTCGCCACGACAGAGGCCGCGCTTGGTGACGAGGTTATACACGCCGCCACGGCCGTCCTTGTCGCCGGGGTACCAGTTCTGCACCGTGCTGTATTTCACTTCGGCATCGGTCTCGGCGATGATTTCCACGATGGCGGCATGGAGTTGGTTTTCGTCGCGTTGTGGTGCGGTGCAGCCTTCCATATAACTCACATACGCGCCTTCGTCGGCCACGATAAGCGTGCGCTCAAACTGGCCCGTGTTGGCCGCGTTGATGCGAAAATAGGTGGACAGCTCCAAGGGGCAACGCACGCCCTTCGGGATGTAGCAGAACGAGCCGTCGCTGAAGACAGCAGAGTTAAGTGCTGCGAAGAAGTTGTCGGTATACGGCACCACTTTGCCGAGGTATTTCTTCACCAAGTCGGGGTGCTGCTTGACGGCCTCGCTGAACGACATGAAGATGACGCCGTGTTTGGAAAGTGTCTCTTGGAAAGTCGTCTTCACCGAGGTGGAGTCCATCACCGCGTCGACGGCCACACCCGAGAGCTTCTTCTGCTCGTCGAGGGAGATGCCGAGTTTGTCGAAGGTAGCCAACAATTCGGGGTCCACCTCATCGAGGCTCTGCTTCTCTTGCCGTTTGCGAGGCGCGGCGTAATAGATGATGTCCTGGTAATTGATTTCGGGGAGGTCGAGATGTGCCCAGTTGGGTTGTTTCAGCGTCTGCCAGTGGCGGAAAGCCTTCAGGCGGAACTCCAACAGCCACTCGGGTTCCTCTTTCTTCTTGGAAATCAAACGGATGATATCCTCATTCAAGCCTTTCGGCACGAAATCGGTCTCGATGTCGGTCACAAAGCCGTATTCGTAGTCTTTGTTTGTGACTTCACTGATGATATTTTCGTTCGGATTGGAATCCATAAAACTGCGTTTTTTGACGCGGGACGCGGGACTGCGGGACACGGGACAAACCCCGTCTCGCGTCTCGTGTCTCGAAGTCCCGAGTCCACTATTAAGAATGATTTCAAATTAGGCTGCAAAGATACGCAAATCTTTGTTTTGGGATTGCCTTCGGCAAGAAATCTTTCAAAATCAAATTGAAAATCTAACAAAGTCCCGTTTTTTTCCTTTTCTTTGCAAATCATTATGAGCAAAACAGAGAAAAAACACGGTTTTTGGTTTTACCTCGGAAGGGTGATAGCCGGCATCGGCATCGCTTTGCTGCTGGTGGTTTTGTATGTCTACCTCTCCGTGCCCACCTACAGCTTCAAGGAGCCGAAGCCTTTTGAGGGTGAATACCTTTATAACCCGTACCAGGACATGAACCCCGACCAATGGAAGAAATACCACTTCCATTGCCATTCACGCAAATTCTTTGGACTGACCAACGGCCGCAAGAGCAAAGAGGAGACCATCGACAGCGTTTATCAAGCCTTGGGCTACGACCATTACGGCATCTCAGATTATATGGGCATCAACACGCATGGTGCGGAACGAGAAGACTATATCCCTGCCTACGAACACGGCTACGGCCTTTTCCGCAAGACACACCAAATCTGCATCGGTGCCGAAAAAGTGTATTGGCCCGACTTCCCCTTCATGCAGAACCTCAACATGAAGCAGCATACCCTCAACAAGTTGGGAGAGCACTGCCGCTTCGTCATGCCCGCCCATGCCTCGTTCACGAAAGGCTACAAAGTAAGCGACATGATTTTTTTGAGCAACTATCATTTGCTTGAGGTGCTAAATCCTTACGGCAACGCCTTCGAGCATTGGGACAAGGCTCTCTCCAACGGCCACCGTGTGTACGCCCTCGGCGACGACGACACGCACAACATCAACAAAGCCAGCGAGGTGTGCCACAACCTGACCATGGTCAACACGCAAAGCCTTGACGCAGAAAGCGTTTATGACGCCCTTGACCAAGGTCTTTGCTATGCCGTTGAGTTCGACAACTTCTTCCACTTCCCCATGACCTTGGCAGAAAAAGTCGAGCAAGCCCACGCCCTCCCCTACCTAACCTGCGCACAATTGGTCGGCGACACCTTATTCATCGAGACTTCTGTGCCGAAGATGCAAGAAGTGCAATTCATCGGACAAGACGGCAAGGTGCTGAAGACCGAGGAGAACGTGGCAACCGCCTGGTATGTCGTCCAGCCCGAAGACCATTATGTGCGCACACATATCAACGTCAACGGCTTGCAACATTTCTACCTCAATCCCGTCACGAGGCACATGACGCCCGAGCCTGTCGACCAGCGCCTCGACTTCGTCAACCAAGCACAGACCTACTTGTATTGGTTCGTTTATGTCGTTGCCTTTGCAGCCTTGGCATGGTACCTGTTCAAAACGGCCAGAGCCAAAAAAGAGGAAAACAAGTGAGGATTAAAGA
>CADAPW010000049.1 GCA_902789915.1 uncultured Bacteroidia bacterium
TGCGAGCCTTCGGCATTACCGCATTGGAAGACATCCATACGCAACGATCCTTCGTCGAGGAAATACTGGTCGAAACTGATGTCTTGTGCTCTCGAAAACAACGAAAACATCATTGCAAATAGTAAAATAATGGTCTTTTTCATTATAAATGGGATATTGGGTTATTTATCTAGCATTCCGAACGAGCAAAAATACAAAATTATCATTCAATCGAGGTCTAGTTTCGTTTTTATGTCGTCAGCGAGCATAAAAACGGCAGCCCCGAACATTGCCGAGGCCGCCGAAAAAAAAATTACACAATCGTTTATGTTTATTTCTTATTGCCTTGCGTTGTACAAAGCCTGGATTTCGGTCGCACTCAAAGCGCGGCTATAGCTGCGGAAGTTGTCAAGTTTGCCGTTGAAGTTGGTCTTGCCATCAAGCATCTTGCAGTTGCTTCCAAAATACGTGGCAGTCGGAGCGTCCCACATGTAATTGGTATTCACATGGGTGCCCTTCAAAACGCCATCCAAATACACCATACCCATTGCACCATTGAAGGTGAAGGTCAGCATGTGCCATTGATTATCAAAATATGGATCCATGGTGTTTTCAGACTCGAAATGTACACGCCAATTTGCAAAACGGAAGAAATACTTTGAACTCGTGGTGAAGGCAATCACACACTCATCATACGTGCCAACCAAATCACTTCCATATTTATCGGAACCAATCATGTATTGGCCCGAGCTAGTGGTCTTGAACCAATAGCTAATTGTGTAGTTGGTGCTTGTGGGAACAACGTTGTTTTGTACAAGGATGAACGAGTTGCCGTCGAACTGCATCGACTTGCCCTGTCCACTCGGTGTGTCCGAAGAAGGCACGGCGCCAGCGTTGATGCCCGTATAATTGCCATTATAGTCCACAATATCCTGTTCGTCGAAGTTGAAGAAGCAATACAGGCCTTCACCCACCACAATGGTGTTATCGAAATATTTGGCCGATACTGCAATGCTGGCGGTGTTGCCTCCACCACTCACGGTGATGTCGGTCGAAACATCACTGCTAAACATGGAGCGGTCGATAAGGACGGTCACGAGGCTGGCGTTGCCGGCAACGGTGCTGCCCGACATAGGGCTGATGGTCAGCCAGTTTACGGCCGGGGTGCTGATGGTCCAATCCAGCACGCTGCTGTTGGTGCCAATGTTCCTCACTTGGAAAGTCATGGCTGTCTCTTGCTCGCCAAAGTCAAGCGCATTTTCGCTGAGTTGCAGGATGGCGACTCCGCTACCCTCCGACTGTGCGTTGAAGACGATGGTGGACGACATGCCAGCGCCATTCACGGTGACACTCGTGGAAACGATACCGTTGAATTTCGTGCGGTCGATGGTGGCCATCACCATGGTGGAGTTACCTCCTGCCGTGCTGCCCGAGGTGGGACTGAGCGTCAGCCAATCCACGGTGATGTTCGAGCAAGTCCAGTTGAGCGTGGTACCATTCGGACCGACATTCATCACAGAGAAAGAAAGGTTGTTGGCCGTGGTGCCAAAGTCGAGCGTAGTCTCGCTCAGTTGTAACTGCGGGGCATTGTCGCCCGAAACGGTGACATTGATGGGCAACACGACACTATGGTCTGCGCTACGCACGGTGATGTTGGCCGTGGTGGTTTGCGACAGCAGCGAGCGGTCGATGGCGACGTTGACGGTGGTTTCCTGTCCGCCCTGGATGCTACCCGTCGAAGGCGAGGTCTCCAACCAGTTCAGGCTTTCCACGATTTCCCAACTCATGGCATTGGTCGTGCTAACGTTGATGATCTTGAAACTCATCTGCGTGAAGTTGGTACCGAAGTCGAGGTAATCCACGTTAAGGCGGAAGCCCGTGGCAGCGGGACGCAGCTGCATGTCGCCCGACGACACGTTACCAGAGGTAATAGTGATGTTCTTCGTGTTGCTCTCGAAGCCACTCTTCGTGCCTTGCACGGTGTAGTTGCCAGGTTCGAGATTGTTGAACTCATAGCGGCCATCACTGCCGGTGACAGCTGAAGCACCCGTGGGGCTAAGCGAGATGTTCACACCTTGGATGGGTTCCGAGGTGGCGTAGTTGGTCACAAGACCTTGGATTTTGCCGGTGGCAACTTCTTTTTTACACGAGGTCGAGAACAGACCCAATGTGAGGACGAGAACGACGCCCATGACTAGTTTCATTTTTTTCATAGGTATAAAGATTTAATAGGTTTTTAAATTACAAACTCACACTGACCGGCAGCACCATCTCCATGTCGGCAGAATGAATGGTGACATTACCCGTTGTGGTGTGGCTAATCAAGTTGCGATCGACGGTGACGGTGAGGGTCACTTCCTGACCACCTTGCAGGTTGCCCGAATTGGGGGTGACCGTCAGCCAGTTCAGGCTTTCAATAATCTCCCAACTCATCGATAAGGTCTCACTCGCGTTGATAATCTTGAAGGTCAGTGTATTAAAGGCTGAACCGAAGTCGAGGTAGTCTACGTTGAGGCGGAAGCCCGACACAACGGGTTTCAGCATCATATCGCCCGACGACACTTGGTCTTCGACGATTTTGATGGTCTTCGTGTTGCTCTCAAAACCGTTCTTCATGCCCTGCACGGTGTAAAGACCTGGCTCGAGGTTGGTGAACTCGTAGCGTCCGTCACTGCCCGTCACGGCGGAGGCTCCCGTCGGGCTGAGCGAGATGTTCACGCCTTGGATGGGTTCTGAGGTGTTGAGGTTGGTCACAAAGCCCTGTATTTTGCCATACTTTGTCGGGTTTGTGATGTCGTTGATTTTCTTACATGAAGTCGCCATGCACAGCGCAAAGGCGAGCACTGCGAAAACGGCCGATTTTAAATGTTGTTTTCTCATTTTGATTTGTTTGGGTTGATACATTTCATTCTTTTTTGCAAATGTCACCATAATTCTCCGCATCGGTCTTTCATTCGCCCAAAAAGCGGCTTGCAATGCGTAAAAAACAAAGGTTCAGTTTTATCATTTCGTAAAAATTCGGTTTGCAATGCGTAAAAAACCAGGTAATTGGCGTGGTTTGTTAAATAGGGGAAAGAAAAAACGTACCTTTGCAAACATGAATACCGACTCATTCTACATATTGCTGCTATGCTTCGTCTCGGGCATGACACAGTGTTTTCTGACATTATGCGGCATCTACATGCTTTTGAAACACCGTAACTATCAATTTCAAAGGGTTTTTGCTTTTGTCTTAATCTTGCATGGAATCTGCTTTTTCAATAACTTCGTGGTATTAGTTTGCAACAACCAGCCTTACTCTGAGTTCCTCAACACCTTCTTGGTACTCTTCGACTATGTGATTGTGGGCGGCTACATGATGTTTGCGATGTCGTTAGTGTTTCCTAATCGTTACAGAATGCGTCAGCTTCTGCTTTTGGAAATACCTTATTTAATAACCATGCTCTTATTTGCTATTTGCCGAAATTCCATAGTTTTGGCAGTCGTGCAAATATACACCATAGCGGTTTCATTGGTCTTACTGGTGTATTTGGTCCGTTCCATCAAGAAGCATACTCGAATGTTACTGGACAACGTTGGAGACTTGGATTATTTCGATCTACGTTGGAGCAACGTTTTGATCATCCTTTATTTCGCTTTCCAGCTACTGTGGGCTATTGAAAGCGTTTCGCAACAGTCATGGTTTTCAGAACCCTCTACCGGAATCAACCTGCTTTTCGACACGCTCTATTGCTTCATCTGCATCGGCATTGCTTTATACGTCATGCACAAACTGATACATCAGCAGGTGTTCACCCTCTCCCCCGCCGATGAATGTGAAAACGAGCCTCAAGAGCCAGCCACTACCACTTCTCAACCCAAAGCTAGTAAGCCATTGATTGGCTGCGACATCGACAAGGTGATGAAAGAAAAGCGTTACTATCAAGACAACACGCTGACATTGCAAAAGTTGGCACAGCATCTGGGCACCAACCGGCAGTACCTCAGCAACCATATTAATCATGAATGTCACATGACCTTCTACGACTACATCAACGATTTCCGTTTGGAAGAGGTCAAAGCCATGTTGGAGAGCAAAGACATTGAAAACCAACATTCTTTGGAAGACATCGCCACGATGGCAGGCTTTAATTCCTATTCTACTTTCCTTCGTTCTTTCAAGAAAAAATACGATAAAACGCCATCGCAATATTTAGCAGAAAAAGGCCAAGGCAGCTGACCTTCAAAAAAAGTCAAATTTTTCGGTGGATGCTCGTGTTTTTTTCTTAACTTGCGCCCAAATTTGCAAAAACGAAAAACGCTATGACCACTGAAGAATTGAAATCCATTTTCAAGCAGCGCTTTGATAACGAGGGCGTTCTCTATACTTCGCCTGGACGCGTCAACCTGATTGGTGAACACACCGACTACAATGGCGGCTATGTCTTCCCTGGTGCCATCGATAAAGGCATCTACGCCGTGATTAGGCTTAACGGGACCGATAAGGTACGTGCCTATTCCATTGATAAAGAGGACTATCGCGAATTTGGGCTGAAGGAAGAGGACTTCCCCAACATGCATTGGGCCAACTACATTTTCGGCGTGTGCCGCGAAATACAAAAACGGGGCTACACCATCGGCGGTTTTGACACCGTGTTCTTCGGCAATGTGCCGATTGGCGCTGGAATGTCGTCATCAGCAGCCTTGGAAAGCACCTACGCCTTTGCCCTCAACGAGCTGTATAACCTCAACATCGACAAGTTCGAGCTGGCGCGGATTGGTCAGGCCACGGAGCATAATTATGTCGGCGTGAAATGCGGCATCATGGACCAGTTTGCCTCCCTCTTCGGCAAGGCCGGTCACCTGATGCGCCTCAACTGCGCCACGATGGAGTTTGAGTATTTCCCCTTCAACCCCAAGGGCTACAAGGTGGTGCTGCTCGACACGGTGGTGAAGCATGAATTGGCTTCGTCAGCCTACAACAAACGCCGTGAGTCGTGCGAGAATGCATGCGCCCACATTGCCAAAAAGCATCCCGAAGTGAAGTATCTTAGCGACGCCACTATGGAAATGCTCGATGAGGTGAAAGCCGAGATTCCTGCCGAGGATTACATGCGCGCGGAATATGTCATCGGTGAAAAGCAGCGCGTCCTCGACGTCTGCTATGCCTTGGAAAAAGGCGATTACGAGACCGTTGGCGACCGTATGTATGGCACGCACTACGGCATGAGCAAGCTCTACGAGGTAAGTTGTGAGGAACTTGATTTCCTCAACGACATCGCCAAGGAATGCGGCGTGACGGGTTCACGTGTGATGGGCGGCGGCTTCGGCGGCTGCACCATCAACCTTGTCAAAGAAGGACTGTATGACGCCTTTATCGCCACAGCAAAGGAGAAATTCGCCGCCAAATTTGGCCATGAACCAAAGGTGTATGATGTAGTCATTTCTGACGGGGCAAGGAGATTAATGTAGTTTTATTAGAAACAAATCTGACACAAATCTAACGGAATTCAGAATAATGACACGCTTTGCGTCATTGACTCCGTCGAATCGATGATTTGCGAGGAACGAAGCAATCTATAAAACCATTTCAAATCCTGGATTGCTTCGCTAATCGCTCGCAATGACCAAACAACAATTAAACGATTAAACAAACAACAATTCAACATAATGAAACCAACATTATTAGTTTTAGCAGCAGGCATGGGCTCACGTTACGGTGCCCTGAAGCAGATGGACGGCGTCGGGCCGAACAACGAAGCCATCCTTGATTATTCCATTTATGACGCCAAGCGCGCCGGTTTCGGCAAGGTGGTCTTCGTCATCCGCGAGGACTTCGCAGAGGCCTTCAAGAAAGTCAACAACACGGAGAAATTCGGTATCCCAGTTGAATATGTCTACCAATCTCTCGACAAGTTGCCGGAAGGCTTCAGCGTCCCCGAAGGGCGCGTCAAGCCTTGGGGCACCTGCCACGCCGTGTTGATGGCCAAGGACGTGATCCACGAACCCTTTGCCGCCATCAACGCCGACGACTTCTATGGCAAAGAAGCATACGAGGTTTTGGCCAAGTATTTGATGGAATGTGAAGGCAAGAAAGGCGCCTACAGCATGGTCGCCTACAAGCTGCGCAACACCATGTCGGATTTCGGCACGGTGAGTCGCGGCATCTGCACTGCTGATGCTGAAGGCAACCTGCAGACCATCGTCGAGCGCACTGCCATCGGTCACACCGAAGATAACGGTGCTGCCTACACCGACGAAACTGGCTCGCATCCGCTTGATATGGACTCCTTGGTCTCGATGAACTTCTTCGGCTTCACTCCTGATTTCTTCGCTTACTCCGAGAAGGGCTTCGTCGAGTTCCTGAAAGGCCCTGCCCAGACCAATATCAAAGCCGAATTCTTCATCCCGCTGATGGTCAACCAGAGCATCCACGACGGTTCGGCCAAGCTGAAGGTGCTGTCAAGCAACGCCTCTTGGTTCGGCGTGACCTACAAGGAAGACAAGCCTGATGTGATGCGCAAGATTCGCGAGCTGATTGAGAAGGGTGTTTATCCCCAACACTTATGGTAAGTATTTTTGGACACGAGACTTCGAGACACGAGACGCGAGACTATGGTTTTGTCCCGCGTCCCGCAGTCACGTGTCCCGCGTCAAAATAAACAACAATGAATATCGAAGTAACAACCTGGGGCAAGACCCCTGACAATAAGGACATCAAGCTCTACACCCTGACCAACAGCAATGGCATCAAGGTGCAGCTAAGCGACATTGGCGCGGGCATCGTGAGCATCGTCACACCCGACCGCAACGGCCACATGGACGACATCGTGTTGGGCTACCCTAACGCTACGGACTATTATTGCGATGGCCCCTGCGCGGGCAAGACCCCTGGACGTTTTGCCAACCGCATCGCCAACGGTCGTTTTACGATGGACGATAAGGAATACCAGCTAGAAATCAACACTGGCGATGGCAAGCACCACCTCCATGGCGGCAGCATCGGCTTCGCCAACCAGAAATGGGCCAGCCGCATCAATGGCGAGAGCGTGGTGTTCACCTACCTCAGTGCCGACGGCGAGGCAGGCTATCCCGCCGAGCTGGTGTCGAAGGTCTACTACACCCTTAATGATGAGAACGAGCTGAACATCCGTCTCTGCGCCTATTCATCGGACACCACCATTGTCAACCTGACCAACCACACCTATTTCAACTTGAAAGGTGAAGGCAACGGCGATATCCTTGACCACAAGCTGAGGCTGAATGCCTCGCGTTTCCTGCCCGCCACCAACGAGTTGATCACCACTGGCGAAATGGCTCCCGTGGCCGATACGCCGATGGACTTCACCCAAGCCAAGCCCATTGGCCGCGACATCAAGGAGCCTTTCCCAGACCTCATCAACGGCAAGGGCTACGACAGCTGTTGGGTCATCGATGGTGTGGCCAAGGACAAGCTCACTTTAGCCGCCGAGCTATCTCACGAAGGTACTGGTCGCATGGTGAAGATTTACACGACACAGCCTGGCGTGCAGGTCTATACCGGCAACTGGCTCTCGGGCTGTCCGAAAGGCAAGAACGGCCACATCTATGAGGACTACTCGGGTGTCGCCTTGGAATGCCAGGCCCTCCCCGACTCGCCCAACAAGCCCAACTTCCCCAATACCTTCCTGCGCTCAGGCGAAGAATACAACGAAACTATCATCTTCAAGTTCTCAAATCTTTAAATCTTGAATCTTAAATCTTTAAATCTTAAATACCTATGGAAACAACAGCTAAAAAACAGAACTTCACCATCCCGATTATCGTGATGATCTTGTTGTTCGGCATGATTTCGTTTGTCACCAATTTGGCTTCGCCGATGGGCGACATCCTCAAGAACCAGTTCAACATCCCCAACTGGCAAGGTACGTTGGGCGTGTTCGCCAACTTCATCGCCTACGCCGTGATGGGCATTCCTGCCGGCGGTCTCCTTCAAAGGAAAGGCTACAAGAAAACGGCCTTGGTGGCAGTCACCGTGGGCTTTGTCGGAGTGGGCATCCAGACCCTTTCGGGCGTCTTTGGTAGCTTTGGGGTTTACCTTCTTGGCGCCTTCGTCGCTGGCTTCAGTATGTGCCTGCTCAACACTGTGGTCAACCCAATGCTGAACCGCTTGGGCGGTGGTGGCAACAAAGGCAACCAGCTTATCCAAATCGGTGGTTCCTTCAACTCGTTGTGTGGCACCGCCGTTATCATCATCACTGGTTTGCTCATCCCCAGCATTGTTGACGCCAAGATTAGCGATGTCTTCCCGTTGATGTACACGGCTCTCGGCATCTTCGCCTTTGCTTTCATCGTCATCCTCTTGACCAAGATTCCGGAGAACGAGCAAAAGCAAGAGGCTACCGCCCAAGTCAAAGACGGCAAAGGCCCCATGGCGTTCCGCCACTTCGTGCTCGGTGCCATCGCTATCTTCATCTACGTCGGTGTCGAGGTCGGCATCCCGAACGTCCTGAACAAATGGTTGCAGAACCCTGAACTGAACGTGCTCGGTAGCGGCGTCAACGCCGAAGCCGTGGCAGCTTCCGTGGCTGCCTTCTATTGGTTCCTCATGCTGATAGGTCGTCTGATTGGCGGCATCATCGGCAGCAAGGTGTCGGCCAAAGCCATGCTTACGGTGGCCTCTGTCGTCGGCATCATCCTCACGCTGTTGGCCATGTTCGGACCTTCCACGATGGTTAAGTTCCCCGCTTTCAACGGCGCCAAGGGCTTCGGCATGGAGAGCATCCCGCTCAACGCAGCCTTCTTGGTCTGCATCGGCTTGTGCACCTCGGTCATGTGGGGCGGCATTTTCAACCTCGCCGTCGAAGGCTTGGGTAAATACACTGAAAGAGCTTCCGGTATCTTCATGGCCCTGGTTTGCGGTGGCGGCATCCTGCCTTTGCTGCAAAATGCCATCGTCGACGGCCTCGGTGGTGTGGGTTACCTCCAAAGCTATTGGGTCATCGTGGTCGGTATCGGCTACTTGCTCTTCTATGCCCTCGTGGGTTCGAAGAACGTCAATAAGGACATTCCTGTAGACTGATGTTCAAAAAGTTACTTGGAACAGGAGCAGCTAGGGTGGTCAATGTGCTGACGCAGTTGGCCACCCTCATTATGGGCACCAAGTTTCTCGGTGCTGCAGAATGGGGCACGGCCTTTATCGCGCAGACCGACATCACCTTTTTATTAATCGGCATCGAACTCGTTGCAGGCAGTGGACTGGTATATTTCACGCCCCGCAAGAGACTCAGCACCCTTATGAAGATTTCGTATGGCTGGATCGCATTCGTGATGCTGATTTATATTGTTGTGTTCAACCTCCTGCACCTTTTCCCTTGGGTCTACAGAATCATTCCACAGCATTATTCTACCCTTATTTTGGCGATGACTTTTGTCTACAGCCTACACGAATTTAACCTCAATTATTTCCTCGGAAAAGAAAAAGTCGCCACTTTCAACTGGCTGTTTCTCATACAGATACTCACCCAAGTCACGATGATGGCGGTGCTGATTTTTGCCTTGAATCTGAGGACGGCCAAAGCCCTACTCTACTCTCAGTTTTGTGGTTACAGCCTCGCTTTGGTCATTGGTTGGATCCTGCTGCTCCCCACACTAAAACGCGAGGAACGCGAGCCGTTGAAAGGCAACCTGAAGGAAATGCTCCATTATGGGGCGTTCATGCAACTCTCCATGTTGGTCAGCACACTGAACAAACGACTGGGCCTCTATTTATTGAACACGCACTGCGACGAAAGGTCCATTGGCGTGTATGCCTCAGGAACGCAAGTGACCGAAGGTGTGGGCATCGTGAGCCAGAGCATCGGCTTGGTGGAGTTTTCCGCCTTGAGCAACACCGAAAAGGCACAACGCGCCACTTTGCTCACTTTGCGCTTCATGAAGCTCGCAGTTCTGTTGACTTTCGCCGCCTTATTTGTAATTTGTCTGCTACCCACCAGCTTCTTTGAATGGCTGTTCTCGGCGGAATTCAGCGGCATCCGGCTTGTCATCCTGCTGATTGCCCCCGGTATCGTGTTTTTTGCGGCACATACAGTGTTAGCCAACTTCTTCTCCGGCACTGGGCAGCCAAAGTACAACCTTTATGCCTCACTTATAGGGCTTTCCGTCACTGTGGTTTCAGCTTTTGTTTTGATTCCCTGGTTGGGCATCCGTGGCGCGGCCATCACCACTACGTTGACCTACACG
This sequence comes from uncultured Bacteroidia bacterium, assembly GCA_902789915.1. Classification (GTDB taxonomy): domain Bacteria; phylum Bacteroidota; class Bacteroidia; order Bacteroidales; family F082; genus Limimorpha. Next base: position 10,180 of record CADAPW010000049.1, read on the forward strand.
GCGTTGTTCGTTTTCCAATGGATTGTGTTCCGTCAACAAACAGGTTGTAAAATAACGCAACTCATTCCAAATCGGCAAGATTGGGAATGGCTGATAACAGAAATCAAAGGCTTGATTTGACTTTTTTTTCGTACCTTTGCCGAAAATCCACATTTATGAGCGAAATCAACGAAGACGACATCTTCACGCAAGATAGCGACCCTATTCCTACCACTGAAAACTACAACGACGACAGCATCGTCCATCTTGAGGATATGGAGCACATCCGTCGTCGCCCAGGTATGTACATCGGCAAACTCGGTGACGGTGCCTCACAGGACGACGGCATCTATGTGCTCATCAAAGAGGTGATTGACAACTCCATCGACGAGTTCACTTCGGGCTTCGGTAAGAAAATCGAGGTGACGGTGAACAAAGCCGAAAAAAAAGTCAGCATCCGCGACTATGGTCGTGGCATTCCGCTCGGCAAGCTGAAGGAAGCTGTCTCCCAACTGAATACAGGTGCAAAGTATGATAGTAAGGTATTCCAGAAGTCAGTCGGCTTGAACGGCGTGGGTACCAAAGCCGTCAATGCGCTTTCGTCTTATTTTAGGGTGCAGTCTATACGTGAGGGCAAGACGAGAATTGTGGAGTTTGCTCAGGGAAAATTGATTAATGATTCGGGGATTATTCCAGTAGAGGCGGCCCTTCGACAGGCTCAGGGGCCTAACACTACTGTAGGCCCTTCGACAGGCTCAGGGACCTTAGATACTGGAACTTTAACCGAGTTCATCCCCGACTCTGCTTTGTTCGGCAACTACCATTATGTGGATGAATACATCGAGAAGCGCGTGTGGAACTACGCCTACCTCAACCGTGGCTTAAGTCTGATTTACAACGACAAGCGCTATTATTCCAAGAACGGCCTCCTCGACCTGTTGCAGAACAATATGGAAGGTGAAGGCCTCTACCCCATCATCCATATCAAGGACGGCGACTTTGAGGCCGCTTTCACCCACGTGAACGGACAGTCGAGCGACTACTTCTATTCCTTCGTCAACGGTCAGCACACCACCGAAGGCGGCACACACCAGTCCGCTTTCCGCGAAGGCTATGCCCGCGTGGTGCGCGAGTTCTACCAAAAGGAATACGAACCTGCCGACATCCGTCAAGGCCTGATTTGTGCCTTGTGTGTGAGGATTCAAGAGCCTGTGTTTGAGGCACAGACCAAGACCAAACTCGGCTCCACCCATCTCGCGCCCAACAACCCCGACGGCACCAACGACAGCCCCTTCCTGAAAACCTACGTCTTCGACATCCTGAAGCGCCATTTGGACAACTACCTTCACAAGAATCCTGAGACCGTCAGCGTGTTGCAGGCCAAAATCCAAGCCAACGAGAAGGAGCGCAAGGAGATTGCCGGCATCAAGAAAGCTGCCCGAGAGAGTGCCAAAAAAGTCAGCCTCAACAACCGCAAGCTCCGCGACTGCCGCATCCACCTCAACACCAACCATGAGAAACGCTTAGAAAGCACCATCTTCATCACCGAGGGCGACTCCGCATCGGGAAGCATCACCAAGAGCCGCGACGTGCAGACCCAGGCCGTGTTCAGCCTGCGTGG